>NZ_JADIJM010000040.1:0-35113 GCF_017355315.1 Achromobacter sp. SD115
GACCCCGGCCACGGCGGCGAGGACCCGGGCGCCATCGGCAGCAGCGGCCTGCGCGAGAAAGACGTGGTGCTGCGCATCGCCCGGCGCCTGAAGGCGCTGATCGACAGCCAGCCCTACATGCGCGCCTACCTCACGCGCGACGACGATTACTTCGTGCCGCTGCATGTGCGCGTGCAGAAGGCGCGCCGCGTGCATGCCGACCTGTTCATCTCCATCCACGCGGACGCCTGGGTCAAGCCCTCGGCCAACGGCTCGTCGGTGTTCGCGCTGTCGCAGCGCGGCGCCACCAGCGCCCAGGCGCGCTGGATGGCGGACAAGGAAAACGCGGCCGACCTGATCGGCGGCGTCAACCTCGGCAGCCACGACCGCCAGGTGGCCAAGGTGCTGCTGGACCTGTCCACCACCGCGCAGATCAACGATTCGCTCAAGGTCGGCAACGCCTTCCTGGACGAAATCAAGAAGATCAACCGCCTGCACAAGAACAGCGTCGAACAGGCCGGCTTCGCCGTGCTGAAGGCGCCGGACATTCCCTCGGTGCTGGTCGAGACCGCCTTCATCAGCAATCCGCAGGAAGAAGCCCTGCTGCGCAGCACTTCGCACCAGGACAAGCTGGCGCAGGCCATGATGACGGGCATCCAGCGCTACTTCACCGCCAATCCGCCGCTGGCGCGGCTGGGCGACGTGAGCTGACGCGGCGGCAGCCGGACGCATGAACAAAGGGCGTTGCGCTTTACGGCGCAACGCCCTTTTACTTGCCTGTCGCTGGCGCGGCGCCGCGCGCCGCCGCTCTCTCAGGCGCCGCGCCTGGCCTTGATCAGCTTGAACACGCCCGCCCCGATCACCGGCACGATGGCGGCGGCCAGGCCCAGCAGCACGATGGTGTTCAGGTGTTCGCGCACCAGCGGGATATTGCCGAAGAAATAACCCGCGGCCACCAGGCTCACCACCCACAGCAGCGCGCCCAGGATATTGAACAGCTGGAAGCGCGACAGCGGCATGTCGGCCACGCCCGCGACGAAAGGCGCGAAGGTGCGCACCACGGGGATGAAGCGCGACATCACGATGGTCTTGCCGCCGTGCTTCTCATAGAACGCGTGCGTGCGCATCAACGCGCCACGGTCCAGGAAGCGCAGGTTCATCGAAAACACGCGCGGCCCGATATAGCGTCCGATGGCGTAGTTCAGCGTATTGCCGGTGATGGCCGCAACGATCAGCAGTCCCCCCATCAGGAACGGGTCGATGTGCCCGGTGGCGCCGAACGCGCCCGCGATGAACAGCAGCGAATCCCCCGGCAGGAACGGCAACACGACCAGCCCGGTCTCGGCGAAAACGATCAGGAACAGCACCAGGTACACCCACACGCCGTACTGCGCGACCCAGACGCCCAGCGTCTTGTCGATGTGGAGCACCATATTGAAAAATTCGAGCATTGAAGCAACCCTGCCAGCGGAATGGGATATCAGTCCGCGACTATAGCCCACCCGCCCATGACGCTAAAATCATCCACATAGCCATACCTGAACGCCAACCACATGACCGAACGCCGCTCCATTCTTGCGCTTCCCGACCTGCTGATCAGCCAGATCGCCGCCGGCGAGGTGATCGAACGGCCGGCGTCCGTGCTCAAGGAAATCCTTGAAAACGCCATCGACGCCGGCGGGCGCGCCATCGAAGTGCGCCTGGAAGGCGGCGGCATACGCCGCATCGCGGTGACCGATGACGGCGGCGGCATTCCGCCCGAGGAACTGCCGCTGGCGCTGGCGCGCCACGCCACCAGCAAGATCCGCTCCCTGAACGAGCTGGAATCGGTGGCGTCCATGGGGTTCCGCGGCGAAGCCCTGGCCTCCATCGCCTCGGTGGCCCAGGTCACCATCATTTCCCGTACCCGCGACGGCGAGCACGCCTGGCAGATCGATGCCGGCAGCATGCAGGTCAGCCCCGCCTCGGGCCCGCCGGGCACCACCGTCGACGTGCGCCAGCTGTTCGACGCCGTGCCGGCGCGCCGCAAGTTCCTGCGTTCCGAAGCCACCGAATTCGGCCATTGCGTCGACGCCATGGAGCGCATCGCGCTGGCGCACCCGCAGATCGCCTTCCGCCTGTTCCACCATGACCGCGCGCAGCGCCAATGGCTGCCCGCCGAACCGCCGCAGCGCATCCGCGACGTGCTGGGCGCGGAGTTCGCCGAGCACGGCCTGCTGCTGTCGCACTCGGTCGGCACGGTCAGCCTGGCGGGCATGATCACGCGCCCCACTGCGGCCCGCGCGCGCGCGGACCGCCAGTATCTCTACGTCAACGGCCGCTACGTGCGCGACCGCACCGTCAGCCATGCCCTGCGCGCCGCCTACGCGGACGTGCTGCACGGCGATCGCCAGCCCGCCTACGTGCTGTTCCTGGACATCGACCCGGCCGCCGTGGACGTGAACGTGCACCCGGCCAAGCACGAGGTCCGCTTCCGCGACAGCGGCGCGGTGCATCGCTTCGTCTCCCACGCGGTCAGCCAGACGCTGGCGCAGACCGGCGGCGCGTCCGCCGTTGTAGCTCCGGCGCAGAACGACGACGCCGGCTTCGAAACCGTGGCAAGGCCCGTCGCCTCGGCCGAGGGCGCCGCCCCGCAGACCGCGCCCTATGCGCCCGCCAGCCCCATGGCGGACACGCCCAGGCCTGCCTACAACAGCGGCGGCTCATCGTCGTCCTACGGCTTGCGGCCCTCGCCGGCGCCCCAACGTCCACACACCCAGGTCCCGTTCCGCCTGCATGCCGAACCCGCCGGCATCCCGGCCGCCGACTGGCAATCGCTCTACCGGCCGCTCGATGACGACTCGGCCGCCAAGACGGCGCCGCTGCGCGAACCCGCGCCCGCTCCCGCCACCGCCCTGCCCGCCGACGAGGAACATCCGCTGGGCATGGCGCTGGCGCAGCTGCACGGCATCTACATCCTGGCGCAGACGCGCCGCGGCATCGTGCTGGTGGACATGCACGCCGCGCATGAGCGGGTGGTCTACGAACAGCTCAAGCACGCCCTGGACGCGCGCAGCCTGCCGCGCCAGGACCTGCTGGTGCCCGTGGTGTTCCACGCCCAGGAAAAGGACGTGGCGCTGGTCGAGGAATTCGAAGAGCAATTGAACGAACTCGGCTTCGAAATGCGTCCGTCCGGCCCCACCTCGATCGCCGTGCGCTCCGTGCCGGCCATCCTGGCCCGCGGCGACATCGAAACGCTGGCCCGCGCCGTGCTGCGCGATCTCGGCGCGGTGGGCGTTTCCCGCTTGCTGACCGAACAGCGCAATGAACTGCTGTCCACCATGGCCTGCCACGGCTCCGTGCGCGCCAACCGCAAGCTCACCATCGAAGAGATGAACGGCCTGCTGCGCCAGATGGAAGCCACCGAACGCGCCGACCAGTGCAACCACGGCCGCCCGACCTGGATCCAGTGGTCGGTGTCCGACCTGGACAAGCTCTTCCTGCGCGGGCAATAAGTTTGTCGCCGTCCTCCTCCCCCAACGCGGCGCCGCTGGTGATCTGCCTGGCCGGCCCCACCGCGGCCGGCAAAAGCGCCTCCACCCTGGCGCTGGCCGAACGCTGGCCGCTGGAAATCGTCAACGTCGATTCGGCCACGATCTATCGCGGCATGGACATCGGTACGGCCAAGCCCTCGCCAGAAGAACAGGCGTTGGTGCCGCAGCATCTGCTGGACATCCTCGATCCCATCCAGTCGTACTCCGCCGCCGACTTCGTCGCCGATGCGCTGCGCCTGATCGACGAGATCCGCGCACGCGGGCGCATCCCGCTGCTGGCGGGCGGCACCATGATGTACTACAAGGCGCTGCGCGACGGCCTGGACGATCTGCCCCAGGCCGATCCGGCGCTGCGCGCCGAGCTCGAAGCGCGCGCCGCCACCCAGGGCTGGCCCGCGCTGCACGCCGAACTGGCGCTGCTGGACCCGCCCACCGCCGCGCGCCTGGCGCCCAACGACAGCCAGCGCATCCAGCGCGCGCTGGAGATCTGCATGTTGTCCGGCCAGCCCATGTCCGCCCTGCTGCTGCGCAGCCAGCGTCCGCGCGACATGACGGGCAACCAGTACCTCACCATCAGCCTGGAGCCCTCCGACCGCGCCGCGCTGCATGCCCGCATCGAACAGCGGTTTGACGCCATGCTGGAGCGCGGCCTGCTCGAAGAAGTCCGCGCCCTGCGCGCCCGGGGCGACCTGCACACCGGCCTGCCCTCGGTCCGTTGCGTGGGCTACCGGCAGATGTGGTCCCACCTGGATGGCGAGGTCGACCTGGCCACGGCCCGCGAACAGGGCATCGCCGCCACGCGCCAGCTGGCCAAGCGCCAGATCACCTGGCTGCGCGCGCAACCCGAGCGCGTCATCGTCGACTGCCTGGCGGCGGATGCCGTGGCGCAGACCATAGACGCGATGGCCATCGCCCTGGCGGGACGGGCCTAGCCAGCCGCCAGGCACAAAAAAACCGCGCCGTGGCGCGGTTTTTCGTTGCGGAGAGCCAGGCTTACACCACGAAGGTCTGCGCCATGCCTTCCTTCTGCTCGACGATTTCGCCCAGCGTGCTGACGGTCTCGCCCTGCTCGCGCAGCGTGGCCGCGATGGCTTCGGCCTGAGCCGGATCCACCACCAGCACCATGCCGATGCCGCAGTTGAAGACGCGATACATCTCGGTGTCCTCGACCTGGCCCTGCTGTTGCAGCCACTGGAACAGCTTGGGCATTTCCCAGTTGGCGCGGTGCAGCTGGGCCGACAGGCCGGGCTGCAGGATGCGCGGCACGTTGTCCAGCAGGCCGCCGCCCGTGATGTGGGCCAGGCCCTTGATGCCGGTGCCGTGCTTGGCCAGCGCGGCCAGCACCTGCTTCACGTAGATGCGGGTCGGCGCCATGACCACGTCGACCAGCGGCTGGCCGTGGAAATCGTCGTCGGGCTTGGCGTTGGCGCGTTCGAGGATCTTGCGCAGCAGCGAATAGCCGTTGGAATGCGCGCCGCTGGAAGCCAGGCCCAGCACCACGTCGCCCGTCTTGATCGACTGGCCGGTGATGATGGCGGACTTTTCGACCGCGCCCACCGCGAAACCGGCCAGGTCGTACTCGCCGTCCGGATACATGCCCGGCATTTCGGCGGTTTCACCGCCGATCAGCGCGCAGCCCGACAGCTCGCAGCCCTTGGCGATGCCGCCCACCACCGCGGCCGCCGTATCCACCGACAGCTTGCCGCAACCGAAATAGTCCAGGAAGAACAGCGGTTCCGCGCCTTGCACCAGGATGTCGTTGACGCTCATGGCGACCAGGTCGATACCCACGGTGTCGTGGCGGTTCCAGTCGAACGCCAGGCGCAGCTTGGTGCCCACGCCGTCGGTGCCCGAGACCAGCACGGGTTCCTTGTACGACTTCGGCACTTCGAACAGGCCGCCAAAGCCGCCGATACCGGCCAGCACCCCGGGACGCATGGTGCGCGCCGCAAGCGGTTTGATACGGTCGACCAGGGCGTCGCCTGCGTCGATGTCGACACCGGCATCGCGGTAGGTCAGAGGGGCGGTAGGTTGATTCGTCATGAGAAATGCCGTGGGGTATGTAACAATTGCTGGGATTTGGGTGGAACGCCCTGCATTTTACGATGTTGCGGGCGCAAGCAGGGATCGTCCCCGCCGCGGCGCCGTGAAAGCGGTTCGGACCGGGCCCGCCCCGGGCGCGCCCGGTCAGGCCGGCAAGAAGGACGGAATCGGCGCAAACCCAAGCCAGTCCAGGGCCCTGGACGCGACACCGTAACCCGAGGTGGTTTAAAGTGTAGGGTTGGCCGGTATTGATTTTGCCAGTGTATGAGGTTTTGACCCGGAGGTTTTGACCCGGAGGTTTTGACCATAAGGGTTTTAACGACTCCACAGGCATCGGGCCCGGCCAGCCTGTCTTGATTTGCTGTATTGACCCATAGCTGTATTGACCAGTACTACCCGCCTCGTTTCGGCACCCTGTAAGCTTCCATGAACCGCCAGCTGCTGCTCGACGTTCTTCCCGCGCCAGCGCCATCGCTGAACAACTATATCGCCGGCCCCAACGGGGAAGCGCTGGCGGCGGTGCGCGCGCTGATTCCGGGCCGCGCCCTGTACATCTGGGGCGCCGCGGGCTGCGGCCGCACCCATTTGCTGCGCGCGCTGACCGCCCGCCCCGACGCCGTCTATATCGACGCCGAGACGGGCGAAAACATGCTGCGCCGCCTGGCCGAAGCCGATTCCAAGTCGCCCATGCCCAAGTTCGTCGCGGTCGACGACGTGCACCGCATGAACGACAGCCGCCAGGCCGCCCTGTTCGCGCTCTACAACCGCTGGCGCGAATCCGCCGCCACCGGCCGCGCCTTCGCCCTGGCGCTGGCGGGCGACCGCGCCCCGCTGTCGATGCCGCTGCGCGAGGACCTGCGCACGCGCCTGGGCTGGGATCTGGTGTTCCGCCTGGACCCGCTGTCCGACGCCGACAAGCTGGCCGCCCTGTCGGCCCAGGCGGCAGAGCGCGGCATGCACCTGGCGCCCGAAATCATCAACTGGATGCTCACGCACCACGAGCGCGACATCCGCAAGCTGGCGGAGCTGATCGACGCGCTGGACCGTTATTCCCTGGCCACCGGCCGTCCCATCACCCTGCCTCTGTTGCGGGCCATGCTCGCAGACCCTGATTCACAACGCACATGACCTCCCGACGTCTCGCCCTGTTCGACCTGGATCACACCCTGTTGCCGCTGGATAGCGACTACCAATGGGCCGACTATCTGGCACGCACAGGCCGCGCCGGGGATCCCGCCGAAGCCCGCCGCCAGAACGACGATCTGATGGACCGCTACAACCGCGGCGAACTCACGGCCGAGCAGGCCGCCGAGTTCATGCTCGGGCTGCTGGCCGCGCACACGCCCTATGACCTGGCAGCCTGGCACGAAGCCTTCATGGAAGAAGTGATCCGCCCGTCCATGACGCCCGCCGCGCGCGACCTGGTGCAATCGCACCTGGAAGCCGGCGACCTGTGCGCGGTGGTCACGGCCACCAACAGCTTCGTCACCGCCCCCATCGCCCGCGCCTTCGGCGTGCCCCACCTCGTGGCCACCGACGCGGAATACTTGCGCGGACGCTACACCGGCCGCATCCTGGGCACGCCCAGCTTCAAGGAAGGCAAGGTGGTGCGCGTCAACGACTGGCTGGCCGGCATGGGATTGGGGCTTGCGGATTTTTCCGAATCGTTTTTCTATAGCGATTCGGTCAACGATGTACCGCTGCTGGAAAAAGTGACCCGTCCGATCGCCGCCAACCCCAGCCCCACCCTGCGCGGCATCGCCCAGGAACGCGGCTGGCAAGTGATCGACTTGTTCGACCACATGGAAGATTCGAAGTCCTAAATGATCACTGAAACCATAAAAAAATTCGTCGGCCGACTGTTCGCGCCGGCACCCCGGGGGCCGTTGCGCATCGCGCGCGACAAACACGGCATCGACCGCCGCAATGTCTCGCGCCACGCGATCAAGGTCTGCGAGGTGCTGCGCCAGCACGGCTATGACGCCTACATCGTCGGCGGCGCCGTGCGCGACCTGATCGTGGGCCTGGAGCCCAAGGACTTCGACGTGGCCACCAACGCCACGCCCGAGCAGATCCGCCCACTGTTCCGCCGCGCCCGCATTATCGGCCGCCGCTTCCAGCTGGTGCACGTGGTCTTCGGCCAGGAAATCATCGAAACCTCCACCTTCCGCGCACCCGCATCGGAAGACCAGGAGACCGACGAGCACGGCCGCATCCTGCGCGACAACGTGTTCGGTTCGCACGAAGAAGACGCGGCGCGCCGCGACTTCACCATGAACGCGCTCTATTACGACCCGCACAACGAGGAAGTCATCGACTTCCACAACGGCGTGGCCGACCTCAAGAAGCGCCAGGTCCGCATCATCGGCGACCCGGCCAAGCGCTACCGCGAAGATCCGGTCCGCATGCTGCGCGCCGTGCGCTTCGCCGCCAAGCTCAACGGCACGATAGACCCGGCCACGCGCCAGCCCATCAGCACAATGGCCGAGCTCATCGACAACGTGCCGGCCTCGCGCCTGTTCGACGAAATGCTCAAGCTGCTGACCTGCGGCCACGCCATGGACTGCCTGCGCCAGTTGCGCGCCGACGGCCTGCACAAGGGCCTCCTGCCCCTGCTGGACGTGGTGCTGGAGCAACCCGGCGGCGAACACTTCGTGGAACTGGCGCTGGAACGCACCGACGCGCGCGTGCGCTCCGGCAAGACCATCAGCCCCAGCTTCCTGTTCGCCGCGCTGCTGTGGCAGCAGGTCGAGGCGCGCTGGAAGCAGCTGCGGGCGCAGGGCGAACACACCATTCCCGCGCTGTCGCAGGCCGCCGATTCGGTGCTGGATGAACAGACCGAAAAGCTCGCCATCCAGCGCCGCTTCTCGTCGGACATGCGCGAGATCTGGTTCATGCAGCCGCGTTTCGAACGCCGCATGGGCAAGACCATCTACCGCATGATCGAGCAGCCGCGCTTCCGCGCCGCCTGCGACTTCCTGCAACTGCGCGCCGCCGCCGGCGAATTCGATAGCGTGCTGGCGCAATGGTGGATGGACCTGGCCAACGCCGACGACGTCACCCGCAGCGAGATGATCGAAGAAGTGGCCCGCCAGCCGCGCGAAGCCGGCGATGCGCCGGCCGCCGCCCCGCGCAAGCGCCGCCGCCCGCGCCGTTCGCCGTCGCGCGGCACGCCGAGCGCCGACTGAGCCATGTCCACAGCCCTCGTCCGCGCCTATGTCGGTCTGGGCGCCAACCTGGGCGACGGCGCAGCGACCCTGCGCCGCGTCCTGGCCGAACTGCGGGAAACCGACGGCATCGTGGCGGTGACAGCATCGCCGTTCTATCGCACCGCGCCGGTGGAAGCCTCGGGACCGGATTTCACCAATGCCGTGGCGGCGCTGGACACGCGCCTGGCGCCGCTGGCCCTGCTGGACGCGTTGCAGGCGCTGGAAAATCTGCATGGCCGCGAGCGGCCCTACAAGAACGCGCCGCGCACGCTGGACCTGGACCTGCTGCTGTACGGCGACACCGCGCTGGACCACGAACGGCTGGTCTTGCCGCATCCCCGCATGCACCTGCGCGCCTTCGTGCTGATGCCCCTGCGCGACCTGGCTCCCGGGCTGTCGCTGCAAGGCAAGCCCATCGGCGACTGGATCGGCGCGATCCACGACCAGCCGATAGCACGCATCGCGGACTGAGCGAACGCTACGCCTTCGGCGCGTAGGCCATCATCGCGCGCTCCACGTCCTCGACCTGCGGCAGTCCCGCTTCATTGCCCAGGTGCTGGATCTTGTGGGCCGAAGCCGCCCGCGCGAACGTGAAGTGCTCCGCCCAGGGCAGATCCGGCCGGTTCAGGTAAGACCAGACATAAGCACCGTGGAACACGTCGCCGGCTCCTGATGTATCCACGATGCTGGCTGCCGGCACCTCCAGCGCGGGCAGCACCTCCACCGTCCCCGCCTCGTCGTACCAGAGCATGCCGTGCTCGCCCATGGTCACGGCGCCTATGCGGCAGCCGCGAGCCTTCAGCAGATCCAGCAGCCCCTGCGGCGTGAGCCCCAACTGTTCGCACATGCGCTCCGCGCAGACCGCCACGTCGATGTAGCGCAGCAATTCATCGGTATTCTCGCGCACGCCCCCGCCGTCCAGCGAGGTCAGCACGCCAGCCTGCCGGCAGGCCCGCGCGTAATGCAGGGCGGCGTCGGGTTGATGGCCGTCCAGGTGCAGGGCGCGATAGCCGCCGATGTCCAGCCGTGGAAAATCGTTCAGGTAATCCACGTCGCGCGCGCGCACGATGGCGCGCTTGCCGTGATTGGGCATGATGAAAGACAGGGACGAACGGCCCACCTTGCGCGCATGCAGCGATACCCCATGCGCCGCCGCCATGTCCGTGTACATGTGGCCCAGCCAGTCCGAAGCCAGCGAGCAGATCAGATCGGGCGGCGTACCCAGCCGCGCGCAGGCGAACGCGGCCGTTACGGCATTGCCGCCGAAGGACACGGCGTAGTCGCGTGCCACGCTTTTTTCATCGCCCGTGGGCCATTCGTCCGCCAGCACGGTGACGTCGATATAAGTGTGTCCGATGAAGAGCGCTTCGCTCATAGACCTGCCGGAAGGAAGTGATCGGAACCGGCCTAGACGCCGGTGGTTTCGCCCGCCTGCGCCAGCACCAGCCGCGCGCGCGCGATGACGGGCGCGTCGACCATCTTGCCGTCCAGCATGAAGGTGCCGGCCGACGTGTCGCGGTGCGTGGCGATGACGCGGCGCGCCCACGCCAGTTCCTGCGCCGCAGGCACGAAGGCCGCATGGATCACCGGCACCTGCGTGGGATGGATGCACAGCATGCCGCCGAACCCCATCTGCTGTGCGCGAGCCGCGGCGTGCGCCAGCCCGGACTGATCCTGGACGCCCGGGAATACGCCGTCCAGGGCCGGCGCCAGGCCGGCGGCGCGGCTATGCAGCAGCACCTGCACGCGCGCCTGGTCCAGCACCGTTTCAGCGCCCGGCGTATCGGGCGTCAATCCCAAGTCCAGGCCGTAATCCAGGCTGCCGAACGCCAGGCGCTCGACCCCGGGGGTAGCGGCGACTTCGGCAATATTGAGTATGCCCTGGGCGCTTTCCAGGATGGGAATCACACGCAGCCCCGCCTGGACCACGTGGCGCACCTGCGCCAGGCTTTCGGCCTTGGGCAACAGCACGCCGGCCACCCCGGGCTTGCCGCGGCAGGCCTTGAGGTCGTCGTCGTGCCAGGAAGTGGAGGCATCGTTGATCCGCACCCACAGCCGCGCGCCGGGATTCGTCCCCAGGAAATCGCACAGCGCTTCCCGCGCGGAGGCCTTGGCCAGATGCTCCACCGCATCTTCCAGATCGACGATGACGGTGTCGGCCCCGGCGGCCAGCGCCTTGGGAATGCGCTCGGGGCGCGAAGCCGGCACGAACAGCGCGCTACGGACAACGGGATGCGTCACACGACCTCCGATGCATGGAACTGCGCCACCTGATCGGGCGCGTATCCCAATGATGCTAGCACCGCATCGGTGTTTTGGCCCACCGCAGGCACCGCCGCCATGCGCGGCGCGAAGGCATTGCTGCTGGCCGGGGGCAGCAGCGCGGGCAGAACGCCTGCGGGGCTGTCGACCTGGCTCCAGCGGCCGCGGGCCTGCAGCTGCGGGTGCGCCCAGACGCCGGCCATGTCGTTGACGCGCGCGTTGGCGATCTGCGCGTCCTCCAGCCGCTGCGTCACCTGTTCGATGGACAGGTCGGCGAAGGCGGCCACGATCAGCGCGCGCAAGTCGTCGCGATTGGCGGTGCGCAGCGAATTGGAAATGAAGCGCGGGTCTTCCGCCAGTTCCGCCTGACGCAGCACCTGGGCGCAGAACACACGCCACTCGCGCTCGTTTTGCAGACCCAGCATGATGGTGGCGCCGTCGCCCACGGGGAACGGACCGTAGGGATAGATGGACGCATGGGCCGCGCCCGCGCGCACGGGCGGCGTGCCGCCCTCGAACGCGTAGTACATGGGAAATCCCATCCACTCGACCATGCTTTCCAGCATGGAGACGTCCAGGCGGCTGCCCAGGCCCGTTCTCTGCCGCAGCAACAAGGCGTTCAGGATCGCGGAATAGGCGTACATGCCAGCGGAGATGTCGGCAATGGAACAGCCGGCCTTGACCGGATCGTCCTTGGTGCCGGTCACCGACAGGAAGCCGCTTTCGCTCTGGATCAGCAGGTCATAGGCCTTCTTGTCCTGGTAGGGCCCGCCCTCGCCGTAGCCGGAGATGTCGCAGACGATCAGGCGCGGGTACTTTTTGTGCAGGGCATCAAAAGACAGGCCCAGGCGCGCGGCGGCGCCGGGCGCCAGATTCTGCACCAGCACGTCGGCCGTCTCCAGCAGGCGCTCCATCACGCCGTCCGCTTCCTCGCGCTTGAGGTCCAGCGTCAAGCTTTCCTTCGACCGGTTGGTCCAGACGAAATGCGAGGACAGGCCGCGCACGCGCTCGTCGTAGCCGCGGGCAAAGTCGCCGCTACCGGGGCGTTCGATCTTGATGACGCGCGCGCCCATGTCCGCCAGCTGGCGGGTGCAGAACGGCGCGGCAATGGCGTGCTCCAGGCTGACGACGGTGATGCCGTCCAGGGGACGGGGGGCCTCGATGCTCATTCGGTAAACCTCAGTTCAGCTTGGTGGGCCAGCGTGCCGTCCTGCTCGGCCCAGAGCTGGGCCACGCCCGGCTCGGTCAAGCGGCCGGCCACCTGGAAGGGCGTGGGCGCAATCAGCGGGCGCAGGCCGCGATACGACAAATGGGTCAGGCGCGCCTGCGGATGGGCGCGTGCAAAGGCGGCGACCATCTCCGTGGCGATCAGCGGGCCATGCACCACCAGCCCGGGATAGCCCTCGGTCCCGGTCACGTAGGGATGGTCGTAATGGATGCGATGGCCGTTGAAGGTCACCGCCGAATAGCGGAACAGCAGCACCGGCGACGGCTCGACGGTATCGCGCCACTGGGCCTGCGGCGCGGGCTCGCTGCCGCTGAGCTTGGGCGGGGTCGGCTGACGGTAGACGATGTCCTGTTCTTCGTGGATGGCCACTACGCCTTCCTGGCGGAACTCATGCCGCACCGTCACGAACAGCAGCGCGCCGGTGCGCCCCGCTTTTTCCTTGACGTCGATCACGGTGGACTCGCGTTCCGCGGGCACGCCGACCTTCAGCGGCTGGCGGAACTCCACCCGGCCGCCCGCCCACATGCGGTTGCGGTCCTGGGCCGGCGGCAGGAAGCCGCCGCGCGCCGGATGGCCATCCGTCCCCAGCCCGTCCATGTCCACCGTGGAGATGAAGAACGCCCATTGCCACAGCGGCGGCAAGGCATCGCCCTGGGCCGGCGCGGGGCCTCCCAGGGTGGCCGCGATGCGCGCGGCATGACCCGGGTCCATGGCGTCCGTCTTGCGTTCACCGCTGCCGATCCACGCGGCCGGATCTGTAGATGTCATGCCGATATCCTCTGCTGGGGTTTTTACAGACTGAAGCATGCCCGCAAGCCGTCCCGCTTGTGAATTCGTTTTTGCTCAAGGCGGGGTTTGCGGCGCCTGAATCGGGCGTCCGCCTCCCGGCCCGCCGTCGCGCGCCGTAATATATGGCCCATGCACTTCGACCTCGCCGACCTCCGCCTGTTCATCCACATCGCCGAATCTCCCAGCCTGACCCAGGCGGCCAAGCGGGCCCACCTGTCCCTGGCGGCCGTCAGCGTGCGCATCAAGGCGCTGGAGAACCAGCTCAATACCCGCCTGCTGTACCGCGACAGCCGCGGCGTGGAAATCACGCCTGCGGGCCAGAAGCTGCTGCAGCACGCGCGAGTCATCATGCGCCAGGTGGACCACCTGAAACATGACTTCCAGGAACAGGCCGACGGCGACGCCGGCCACATCCGCATCTTCGCCAACACCACGGCGGTCACGGAGTTCATGCCGGATATCCTGGCGCAATTCCTGTCCGCCCACCCCGGCGTCACCGTGGACCTGCAGGAACGCCTGACCCGCGATATCGTGCGCGGCGTGCTGGACGGCACCACCGACCTGGGCATCGTGGCCGGCCCGGTGGACGCCCCCGATTTGCAGACCATCCACTTCAGCACCGACAAGCTGGTGCTGGTGGTGCCCAACGGCCATCCGCTGCAGGACCAGGAAAAGATCAAGCTGGCCGAGGCGGTGCGCTATCCCTTCATCACCATGCACGAAGGCTCCACCCTGGTCGCCTTCCTGCGCGACCAGCTGGACCAGGTCGGCCAGCGCCTGCCTCAGCGCATCCAGCTCTACAGCTTCGATTCCATCTGCCGGATGGTGCAGGCAGGCGTGGGCATCGGCGTCATCCCCGACTCCGCGGCGCGGCGCTATGGCGCCGACATGAAACTGCGCGTGGTCGAGCTGGACGAACCCTGGGTGGTGCGCGAACGCAAGCTGCTGGTGCGCGACATCGACGCCCTGCCGGGCTGCGCGCGCGAACTCATCGAACAGATCCAGGCGCCGCGGGCGCCCTGAAGGCCGCCCGCAAGCCTCAGGTGCCGGTGAATGCCGGCGGGCGCTTTTGCGCGAACGCCCGCATGCCTTCCAGGTAGTCGTCGGTGTAGCCCAGTTCGCGCTGCAAGCGGCATTCGAGGTCGAACTGCTGCGCCAGCGTATTGCCGCTGGAAGCGTGCAGCGCGGCCTTGGTGGCCGCATAGGCGCGGGTAGGACCGGCCGCCAGCGTATCGTTGACTTCCGCCAGCGTGTCCGCCAGCGCCGTGTCCGGCACCACGCGCCAGATCAGCCCCCATGCTTCCGCCTGCCGGGCGCTGAGCGCTTCGCCAAACAGCGCCGCGCCCATGGCCCGGGCGGAGCCCACCAGCCGCGGCAGGAACCAGGTGCCGCCGGCATCCGGCAGCAAGCCGATCTTGCTGAAGGCCTGGATGAAGCGCGCCGACTCCACCGCGAACACCACGTCGCAGGCCAGCGCCAGGCTGGCGCCCGCCCCGGCCGCGACGCCGTTCATCACGCACACCACGGGTACGGGCAAGGCGCGCAGCCGGGTGATCAGGGGCCGATAGCATTTTTCCAGGATCAGGCTCAGATCGCGGCGCTCGCCGTCCTCGGCCGGCTTGCGCTCGCCGAGATCCTGGCCGGCGCAAAAGCCCCGCCCCGCGCCGGTGATGACCAGCCCGCGCAGGCCGCTGTCGGACTCCATCACGTCCAGCGCTCGCGCCAGTTCGGCATGCATCACTTCCGTGAAGCTGTTCAGCCGGTCGGGCCGGTTCAGCGTGATGACGCCCACGCCCCGTTCCAGCGTGAAACGGATCTGGGTGTAACCGCCGCTGTCGGCAGGCGTTGCAGCCGCCGCGCTCATGCCAGTTCCTCCAGCACAGCCAGTTGTTCGGCGGTATCGCCCAGCAACTGGTCCACCACGGTGAGCCGCTTGAAGTAGTCGCCCACGTCCAGTTCGTCGGTCATGCCCATGCCGCCATGCAGCTGCACCGCCATCTGCGCTACCAGGCGGCCGGCGCGCGCGGCCTCCAGCTTGGCTGACGCGATCATGCGGCGGCGCTGCGCGGCGTCGGTTTCGGTCAGGGCCGCCACCGCCACATAGGCCATGGACAAAGCCAGTTCCTTGGCCACCAGCATCTCCGCCAGGCGATGTTGCAAAGCCTGGAACGAGGCCAGCGGCTGGCCGAACTGCTTGCGCGCCTTGAGATAGTCGACGGTGATCTCCAGCAGCCGCTCCATCGCGCCCGCCGCATGCGCGCACAGCGCGGCCGTGCCCCACTGCAGCGCCTGGGCCAGGGCCTCGTCCGCGGCGGCGCCTTCGGCCAGCAAGGCGTCGGGCGGCAGACTGACCGCCTTCAGCTCCAGCCGGGCGCAGCGCGCGCCGTCCAGCGTGGGCGTATCGGTGAGCTGCGCGCCCGCCGTGTCGGCCGGCACCGCCAGCAGCAAGGCCTGGCCGTCATCGCCGCGCGCGCTGACCAGCCATGCCGTGGCCGCGGCGCCGTGCCAGACCAGATGCTTGACGCCGTCCAGGCGCCAGCCTTCGGCGGTCTTGGCGGCGCGGCAATCGCGCGGATCGGCGTCATAGCGGCGGCCGGGTTCCTGGTACGCCACGCTGACGATGGCGTCGCCCGAGGCAATGGCCGGCAGCCACAGGCCGCGCGCCTCGCCGCCGCAGGCGTCCAGCAGCGCCGCGCCCATGACCGCGCTGGGGATGACCGGCTCGGACACCAGCCCGCGGCCCAGTTCCACATGCACCGGCAGCAGGCTGGCCGGCACTTCGCCGAACCCGCCGAAATCCTGCGGAATGGTCAGGCCCAGCACGCCCAGTTCGGCCAGCGCGGCCCAGGCGTCGGCATCCAGCTTGCCCGCGGCCTGGCGGGCGCGGCGGCGCGCGTGCGTCCATTCCTGGTCCACCAGGCGCCGCAGGCTGTCGGCCAGCATGCGCTGTTCTTCGGTATAGATGAAATCCATGCGTCGTCTTCCTGTCGGGTTGCGCGAGACCGGGCCTACAGGCCCAGCACCAGGCGGGCGATGATGCCCTTCTGCACTTCGGTGGTGCCGCCGTAGATCGAGGTCTTGCGCATATCGGCATAGCCCGCGCCGGCCGCGGCCGCCATCTCCGGCCCGGGACCGCTGAAGCCGTTGCCGGCCTCCAGCCAGTCGGGGTCATAGGGCCAGGCATCCGGCCCCGCCACCTCCATTTGCAACATCGCCAGGTCCTGCTGGATCTCGGAGCCGCGGATCTTCAACACCGAGGCTTCCGGCCCCGGCGTGCCGTCGTTGCTGGACGCCACGCGCAGCAGCAGCATTTCCAGGGCCATGATGTCGACCTCGACGCGCGAAATGCGGTCGCGGAACCGGCTGTCCGACAGCAGCGGCTTGCCGCGGGAACTCGCGTCCGCGGCCATGCGTTTGAGGATGCCCAGTTCGCGGTGGCAATGGCCCAGGCCCGCGATGCCGGTGCGCTCGTGGCCCAGCAGATACTTGGCGTAGGTCCAGCCCTGGTTCTCCACGCCCACCAGATTGGCCGCCGGCACGCGCACGTTCTCCAGCCAGACCTCGTTCACGTCGTGTCCGCCGTCCAGCGTGCGGATCGGGCGCACGGTCACGCCCGGCGTACGCATGTCCAGCAGCAGCATCGAAATACCGCGCTGCGCACGGGCCTCGGGGTCGGTGCGGACCAGGCAGAACATCCAGTCGGCGTACTGCGCCAGGGTGGTCCAGGTCTTCTGGCCGTTGACGATGTAGTCGTCGCCATCGCGCACCGCGCGGGTCGAGAGCGAGGCAAGGTCGGACCCCGAGCCGGGCTCGGAATAGCCCTGGCACCACCAGTCCTCGACGCGGATGATGCGCGGCAAGAGGCTGGCCTGCTGTTCGGCGCTGCCGTACTTCATCAGGACCGGACCGATCATGGACAAGCCGAAGGGCAACAGGCGCGGCGCGCCAGCCTTGAAGCATTCCACCTCGAAGATCAAACGCTGCAAGGCGTTCCAGCCGGTGCCGCCATGTTCGACGGGCCAGTTCGGCGCGCCCCAGCCCTGGTCGGCCAGGATGTTGTGCCAGCGCACATAGTCGTCGCGCTCCAGCCGCTGGTGCCGCAGCACCTTGTCGCGGATGTCCCGCGGCAGCTTGTCCGTGGCAAAGGCGCGCACTTCTTCGCGGAATAGCCGCTCTTGCGGCGTCCAGGTCAGGTTCATGGTCGGGCTCCTTTTCCGGTATCTAGCCACGGCCCGGCGCGCCGGACAATCTGCCTCTTCCGAAGACGGGCTTCGCGCTGGACATAGGGCGCCGCACTACGGGCCGGCAGAAGGCCAGCTTCAGCAATGAAGAATGGCCGAACCCGCCGCCAGTGCCGACACTTGCAAGCGTCATCCACTGGAACCCGTAGGCATCATGACCGTTCCCGATCACCAGGCCGCCGCGCCGCAAGGCGTCGAAGCGCAGTACCGCCAGGCGCTGGACCAAGGCCGCTTCCTCATCCAGCATTGCGCCGGCTGTGACCGCGCGGTGTTCTATCCCCGCATGATCTGCCCCCATTGCGGCGCGGACAAGCTCGCCTGGACCGCGCCCGACGGGCGCGGCGAGGTCTACTCCACCACCGTGGTGCACCGCAAGCCCGAGGCGGGCGGCGACTACAACGTGGCGCTGATCGACCTGCGGGAAGGCGTCAGGCTGATGAGCCGGGTGGAAGGCGTGGCGCCCGACGCCGTGCATATCGGCATGGCGGTGCGCGCGCAGGTAACGCAGCAGGCCGGTCACGGCCTGGTGGTCTTCGTTCCCAACAAGGAGACGCCATGACGCTGAACGATCTGCGCGGCGCCGTGGCGGTGGCGGGCGTGGGCCACGCGGGCCTGGGCCAGGCCACCGGCTACACCGAAATGGAAATCCTGGTGCAGGCCGCGCAGCGCGCGGTCGCGGACGCCGGCCTCTCCATGCGCGACATCGACGGCATCTGCACCGCCAGCGTGGCCGCGCCCATGTGGGCCATGCCGGTGATCGAACATCTGGGCATCCGTCCGACATTCATCGACAGCACCATGCTGGGCGGCTCCAGCTTCGTCGCGCACCTGCTGCCGGCGCTGCATGCGCTGGCCTCCGGCCAGTGCAACGCGGTGCTGGTCTGCTACGGCAGCACGCAGCGCACCTCCACCCTGAGCCGCGCCGAGATCGGTCGGGTCCGCAAGCAGTTCGATCCGCAGCCCTACGAAACGCCTTATGAGCCACTGAGCCCCCTGTCGTCCTATGCCTTGGCCGCCGCGCGCCATATGCATCAGTACGGCACGCGCCGCGAGCACCTGGCGCAGGTGGCGCTGGCCGCCAACCAATGGGCCCAGCTGAACCCCGAAGCGCAATTGCGCGAGCCCGCCACGCTGGACCAGATTCTCTCGGCCCGCATGGTGTCCGACCCGCTCAGCGTGCGCGACTGCTGCCTGGTCACCGACGGCGCGGGCGCCTACGTACTGGTGCGCGCCGAGCGCGCCCGCGACCTGCCGCGCCCGCCGGTCTACGTGCTGGGCAACGCCACCGCGGTCTGGAACCGCCAGATCTCATCCATGGAAGACCTGACCGTGACCGCCGCCGCCGAATCCGGCAAACGGGCCTTCGACATGGCAGGCGTGGCGCCCAAGGACATCGACGTGGTGGAGCTGTACGACGCCTTCACCATCAACACCCTGCTGTTCCTGGAAGACCTGGGCTTCTGCGCCAAGGGCGAAAGCAAGGATTTCATCGCCGGAGGCGCCATCGCTCCGGGCGGCACGCTGCCGGTCAACACCAACGGCGGCGGGCTGTGCTGCGTGCATCCCGGCATGTACGGCGTCTTCATCATGATCGAGGCCGTCCGCCAACTGCGCCGCGAATGCGGCGTGCGCCAGGTCGCCGACGCGCACCTGGCCCTGGTGCACGGCAACGGCGGCACCCTGTCCAGCCAATCCACGGCCATCCTGGGCACCCAGGCCACGCTTTGAACGACGCAACCATGTCTCCGGCAGCCCCTCTTACCCGCATCCATCAATTGCTGGCCCAGCAGGCCGGGCAACGGCCCGACGCCACCTTCCTGCACGAGGAAGGCGGCGGCAAGCTGAGCTACGCGCAGTTCTGGCGCCGCGTGCAAGCCGCGGCCGCCTGGCTGGAAAGCCAGGGCGTGCGTCCGGGACACCGCGTCCTGATCGCGGGTGAAAACTGCGCGGCCATGATCGCCGCGTTGTTCGCCTGCAGCGTGGCGGGCGCCTGGCCGGTGGGCGTCAATGCGCGCCTGTCCACGCGCGAGATCGACGCCATCCGCAGCCATGCGCAGCCTGAACTGCTGCTCTACACCAGCGGCATCTCGCCCGCCGCCGCGGCTCACGCCGAACACGCGGGCGCCGCTGACGCCGATCCGGACGTCTGGGGACCAGGCGTGCAGGCTGCCAGGGCGGACGGCCCCACGCAGGCCGAGACAGGAGATACGGCCGCTGAAGTGGCCACCGTGATCTACACGTCCGGCACCACGGGCGCGCCCAAGGGCGTCCTGGTGCCGCATCGCGGCCTGCTGCATTTCGCGCGCGTCTCCGCGGCCTCGCGCCGCCTGACGCCGCAGGACATCGGCTACGCCGCGTTGCCCATGTCGCACATCTTCGGCATCGCCACCGTGCTGATGGCCACGGTGCATGCCGGCGCCAGCCTGGTGCTGCGCAGCCGCTTCGACGCCGCGGACGCTTTCAAGGCCCTGGCCCATCCCGGCGTCAGCATCCTCCAAGGCGTGCCGACCATGTTCAGCCGCATGATGGCCGTGGCGCCGCCGCGCGCGGAACTGCGGGCGCCGGCCCTGCGCTATCTGTACACGGGCGGCGCCGCATTGGACCCCACGCTCAAGCGCGACGCCGAGCGCTATTTCGGCGTCGCCATGCATCACGGCTACGGCATCACCGAATACGCGGGCTCCATGTTCGTCACCCGCATCGATGCGCCGCGCGGCGACTGCTCGGCCGGCCACGCGGTCGAAGGCGTGGAGATGCGCATCGGCAGTCCGGACAGCGGCACGCCCGCGCCCGGCGAGCGCGGCGACATCCTGATCCGCGGCCCGGGCGTCATGCTGGGCTACTACCGCAGCCCTGAACAGACCGCGCAGGCGCTGCTGCCCGGCGGCTGGCTCAACACCGGCGACATCGGCTACGTCGACGAGCACGGCGCGCTGTACATCGCGGGCCGCTCCAAGGACCTGATCATCCGCTCCGGCTTCAACGTCTATCCGCTGGAAGTCGAATCGGTCATCAACGCCTTCCCCGGCGTGCGCCTGTCGGCCGTGGTGGGCCGCGCCACCGCCGACCAGAACGAGGAAGTCATCGCCTTCGTCGAGCCCCTGCCCGGCGCCACGGTGGACACCAACCTGCTGATGCTGCATCTGCGCGCGCAACTGGCGCCGTACAAGCGGCCCGCCCGCATCATCCCCATCGACACCATTCCCACGACCGTCAGCGGCAAGATCCTCAAGCAGCCGCTGAAAGAAAGGCTGGCGTAGCCGCGGCCCCGCTGTTCCGCTGCACGACCCGCCACTTACCCACAAGGAGACAACAGCGTGAACATCAAGACCCTGCTCACCGCAGCCGCCGCCGCGGCGGCGCTCGCCACGGCCGCTAGCGCCCAGGCGGACGCCTATCCCGAACGCCCCATCCGGCTGCTGGTGGGCTATGCCCCCGGCGGCCCCGTGGACACCACCGCCCGCGTCTTCGCCAAGTACCTGGGCGACAAGCTGGGCCAGCCCGTGGTGGTGGAGAACCGCGCCGGCGCGAGCGGCATGATCGCCTCGGACGCCACCGCCAAGGCCCCGCCGGACGGCTACATGCTGGGCTTCGCCGCCAGCCCCACCCTCACCATGTCGCCGCTGGTCCAGCGCAGCACGCTGTTCGATCCGCGCAAGGACTTCTCGCTGATAGGACTGGTAGTGGACTACGCCAACGTCCTGCTGATCGGCCCGCAAATTCCCGCCAAGAACGTCAGCGAACTGGTCACCTACGCGCGCGCCCATCCCGACGCCGTGTCCTTCGGCTCGGCCGGCATCGGCGCCTCCAACCACCTGTCGGCGGAACTGCTGAAAAAGCAGGCAGGCGCGCCCATGCTGCACGTCCCCTACAGGGGCAACTCGCCGGCCATGGTGGACGTGATCAGCGGCAAGATCACCTTCATGTTCGACATCACCAGCACGGCCATACCGTTCATCAAGAGCGGCAAGGCCCGCGCCCTGGCGGTCACCTCCAAGACCCGCAATCCCGAACTGCCCGACGTACCCACCATGGTCGAAGCCGGCATGAAGGACTACGAGGTGGTGGGATGGTACGCGCTGGTGGGCCCGAAGAAGCTGCCCGACGCCGTGGCGGCCCGCCTGACCCGCGCGTTGAACGAGGTCTCCAGCGATCCCGCCTTCCGCCAGGCCATGACCGACGGCGGCTACACCATCAACACCGGCGACTCCAAGGCCCTGCAATCACGCATCGATCGTGAATACGCCCTGTGGTCCGACGTCATCCAGAGCGCCAACATCCAGGCCAACTGACCCCCCGGAGCATCCAGATGAATCCCCCGCTCGCGCTGCACGCCCAAACCCGCCTGCCCGTCATCGGCGCCCCCATGTTCCTGGTCTCCGGACCGGACCTGGTGGTGGCGCAATGCGCGGCGGGGATCATCGGCACCTTCCCCTCGCTCAACGCCCGTCCGCAGGAACAGCTCCACGACTGGCTCACCCGCATCGAAGACGGCCTGGCCGCCAGACGCCAGGCCGCGCCCGGCGCCCGCATCGCGCCCTACGGCGTCAACCTGATCGTCCACCCCAGCAATCCGCGCTGGCAGGGCGACCTGGCCATCTGCGCCGAACGGCGCGTGCCGCTCATCATCACCTCGCTGCATGCGCCCGAAGCCGTGGTGGCGGCCGCGCACGGCTACGGCGGCCTGGTGTTCCATGACGTCACCAACGTGCGGCATGCCCAGCGCGCGCTGGACGCCGGCGTCGACGGCCTGATCCTGGTGGCGGCAGGCGCAGGCGGCCATGCCGGCCAGATCAATCCGATCGCGCTGGTCAACGAAATCCGCGCCTTCTACGACGGCCCGCTGGCGCTGTCCGGCTGTATCAGCCACGGCAAGGACATCCTGGCCGCGCAGGTGCTGGGCTGCGACTTCGCCTACATGGGCACGCGCTTCATCGCCACCCAGGAATCGCTGGCCGGCGACGCCTATCGCGAAATGGTGCTGCAGGCGCAAGCCGCGGACGTCACCTACACCCCCTACTTCTCGGGCGTGCCCGCGAACTATCTGTCGGCCAGCATCCAGGCCGCGGGCCTGGATCCTCTGGAGCTCGCCAGGAATGGCATCGCCCCGCCCGCCAACATGGACAAGAGTTCCCGGCCCAAGGCCTGGAAAGATGTGTGGAGCGCGGGCCAGGGCGTGGGCGCGGCGCAGGAGGTCCTGCCGACCGCGATGCTGGTCGATCAACTGGAAGCCGAATACCACGGCGCGCGCGAGGCCCTGCTTCGACTCTAGTCCAGCTTGATGTTGGCCGTCTTGATGACGTCGCGCCACTTCGCGATTTCGTCGCGCACGAACTCGCCGAATTGCTCGGGGGTGCCGGGTTTGGGCTCGGCGCCCGCGGCGATCATGCCCTGCGCGGTGGCCTGATCCGACAGCACCCGCACCAGGTCCGCATTCACGCGCTTCACGATATCGGGCGGCGTGCCTTTGGGCGCCATCACGCCGCTCCACGAGTAGGCCTCGTAGCCCGGCAGGCCCGCCTCGGCGATGGTCGGCACGTCCGGCAGCATGCTGGAACGCGCGGGATTGCCCACGCCCAAGGCGCGCACCTTGCCGCCCTTCAGATGCGGCACGGCGGAAGGACCGTCTGCAAACATCACCTGCACCTGTCCGCCCAGCAGGTCCTGCATGGCGGGCGCGCTGCCGCGATATGGCACGTGCTGGATGCGCACGCCTGCCATGGCATTGAAGAGCTCGCCGGCCAGATGCGTGCCGCCGCCCGTGCCCGACGAGCTGAACGACAGCTTGCCCGGGTTCGCCTTGGCATAGGCGATCAGTTCGCTCACCGAATTCACGGGCAGCGCCGCGTTCACCACCAGCACGATGGGGAAGACCGCCGCCATGCCGACCGGCACGAAGTCCCGGGTGATGTCGTAGCTCAGATTGCCCCGCAGGCTGGGCAACACTGCGTGATGGATGGAGGCGAAGAAGTAGTTGTAGCCGTCGGGCTCGGCCTTGGCCGCGAACTGCGCGCCCACGATGCCACCCGCGCCCGACTTGTTGTCCACCACCGTGGGCACCGACCAGAGTTGACCCAGCGGCTGCGTGGTGAAGCGCGCAGTCGTGTCCACCGGTCCGCCTGCGGGAAATGGCACGATGAAGTTCACGGCATGCGCCGGCCAGGCGGCGGCGCGGGCGATGGAGGGGAACAGCGCAGGCAGCGCGGCGGCGGCGCATGCAGCGCCCAGCCCCGCAATGGCGCGGCGGCGTAGTAGATCGGTCACGGCAGTCTCCTGGTTCTCGGTTTTATGGGCGGCCAAGCTCTAGGACTGCTGCCTGACGCCTTTTTTATTATTTGCCGAACCGGCGGAGCCGCCGCTACATATTTGCAAAAGCCCCTCTTCGGGACGCGCTACAGGCCGCGCGCCGCGCGCTGCACGTGTCCGATGAAGCATTCCGCGAAACTGGGCAGATCGCGTCCGCGCTGACGGCACAGCAGGCGGTCGCGCAGCGCCCAGGGGTCGTCCAGCTTGAGCACGTGCAGCGCATCCGGGCGGCTGTAGCGCGCGGCGCAGGCGCGCGGCACCACCGCGATCCCCGCGCCCGCCTCCACCATGCGGCACACGGCCTCGAAGCTGCCCACGTGCACGCGCTGGCAGATGCGCTTGCCCAGGCCGCTGGCGATGTCTTCCAGGAAGGTCTGGATGGCGCTGTCGGGATGGATGCCGACGAACTGGTACGCGTCCAGCAGGTCAGCGAAATGCGCGGACTCGGAGGCAGCCAGCGGATGATCCAGCGACGTCACCACGGTGAGCTCATCGCGGAACAGCGGCGTGACGTCCAGGCCGGACACATCGATATTGCCCGCCACCAGTCCCAGATCTCCCTGACCTGCGCGTATGGCAATGACGATATCGCCGGAAATTTTTTCTTCCAGCTCCACGTCCACATCAGGGTTTTCCGCAAGAAACGTGGACAGCGCATCGGCCAGGAAGGAATTGGTGGCCGTGGTGTTGGCCAATAGGCGCAGGCGTCCCTTCAAGCCGCTGGCGTAGGGCTGCAGGTCCGCGTTCAGGCATTCCAGCTGCCGGAACACGGCATTCGCATGCTTGAGCAGCACTTCGCCCGCCGGCGTCAGCGCCACGCCCGTGGCCATGCGCACCAGCAGCCTGGCCTTGAAGGCCTCTTCCATGTTCTTCACCCGCGCGCTCGCTGCCGGCAGGGACAGGAAGGTGCGCTCGGCAGCCCGGGTCAGATTGAGTGTTTCCCCCACGTTCAGAAACAAACGCAGGTCCGTCAGATCGTGTCTCATGTTCCACCACGCAGAAGGGGGGCATATCTAATTTTGAATTCTTCGCATGCCTCGTCGAATCTACCATGGTGCATCCCCTCGAACCAGGGCGTTTGATGCGGAACTGTTTTCCACACGGCGCGCGCGCCGCAGCACAGGAGTCAACTTCAATGAGCGGCATGGTTTCCGGAAAAGTAGTGATCGTTACCGGCGCGGGCGGCGGCATCGGCCGCAGCATTGCGCTGGCCATGGCGCAGGCCGGCGCCAAGGTGGTCGTGAACGACATCGGCGTCTCGCTCACCGGCGAAGGCGGCGCCGAAGGCCCGGCGCAAGCGGTCGTCAAAGAGATCGTGGCAGCGGGTGGCCAGGCCGTCGCCAACACCGACAGCGTGGCCGCCTACGACAGCGCCAGCCGCTGCGTACAGACCGCGATCGATGCCTTTGGCCGCATCGACGCCGTGGTCAATAATGCCGGCAATCTGCGCGACCGGGTTTTCCACAAGATGAGCGAAGAGGAATGGAGCCAGGTGCTGGGCGTGCACCTGAACGGCTCCTTCTTCATGAGCCGCGCGGCGGCGCCCTACTTCCGCGAACAGGAGTCCGGCGCATTCGTGCACATGACCTCCACGTCCGGACTGATCGGAAATTTTGGCCAGGCCAACTACGCCGCGGCCAAGCTGGGCATCGTGGCCCTGTCGAAATCCATCGCGCTGGACATGGCGCGCTACAACGTCCGCTCCAACTGCATAGCGCCGTTCGCCTGGAGCCGCATGACCAGCTCCATCCCCGCCGAAACAGATGAGGAAAAGGCCCGCGTCGAAAAGCTGAAGAAGATGGAAGCCGGCAAGGTCGCGCCCATGGCCGTCTACCTGGCCAGCGACGCCGCCAGCGAGGTCACCGCACAGATCTTCGCGGTGCGCGCCAACGAGATCATGCTGATGAGCCAGCCGCGTCCGCTGCGCACCGTACATCACGGCGAAGGCTGGACGCCCGAGCGCATCGCCGAGATCGCGGTGCCCGCCATGCGCAAGCACTTCTACGCGTTGGAGCGTTCGCCCGACGTGATCGACTGGGACCCCATCTGAGGCCGCCATGCCACTGGACTATGCAACCGTAAAGAACTGGCGCTTCGACGACGTGCGCCAGCGCTACGACGAGAAAGACAGCATGCTGTACGCGCTGGGCATCGGCCTGGGCCAGGACCCCGAAGACGCCGGCCAGCTGCGCTACGTGTACGAAAAGGGCCTGCAGTCCTTCCCCACCATGAGCGTGGTGCTCGGTTATCCCGGCTTCTGGGTCCAGGATCCGCGTGCCGGCATCGACTGGGTCCGCGCGGTGCACGGCGAACAGCGGCTGACCATGCATGCGCCCTTGCCGCCGGCGGGCGTGGTCACGGGCAAGACCCGCAACACGCATGTGATCGACAAAGGCGCCGACAAGGGCGCCATCATCATCACCGAACGCACCTTGCACGGCGAGGACGGTGCCTGCCTCGCCACCCTGCGGCAAAGCACCTTCTGCCGCGGCGACGGCGGCTTCGGACCAGGAGACGACAGCCCCACCGCCCTGCCCGCCGCGCCCGACGGCGAACCGGACCTGCGCTGCGAAATCCGCATTCCCGCCAACGCGGCCCTGCTGTACCGGCTGAACGCCGACCGCAATCCGCTGCACGCAGACCCCGAGGTCGCGCGCCAGGCCGGCTATCCCAAACCCATCCTGCACGGGTTGTGCACCTACGGCGTAGTGGCGCACGCCATCGTCAAAAGCTGCTGCGGCTACGACGCCTCGCGCCTCGTCAGCCTGAACACGCGCTTCTCCGCGCCGGTGTATCCCGGCGAAACCCTGCAATGCGACATCTGGCGCCTGCCCGACGGCCAGATCCGCTTCCTGGCCCGCGCATTGGAACGCAATATAGTCGTGTTGAGCCACGGCACCGCGGAGCTCAAGCCATGACGCGCCCGCCCGCCTTGACCGGCATCCGGGTGCTGGACCTCTCGCGCATCCTGGCCGGCCCCTGGTGCACGCAAAACCTCGCCGACCTGGGCGCCGACGTCATCAAGATCGAACGTCCCCGCGTAGGCGACGACACGCGCGCCTGGGGCCCGCCCTTCCTGAAAGACGGCGACGGCCGCGACACCGAGGAATCCGCCTACTACCTCAGCGCCAACCGCAACAAGCGCTCAGTAGAGGCCGACATGGCCACCCCCCAAGGCGCCGCGCTGATCCGCGAACTGGCGGCCGCCAGCGACATCCTGGTCGAAAACTTCAAGGTCGGCGGCCTCGCCAAATACGGCCTGGACTACGACAGCCTCAAACAGATCAACCCGCGCCTGATCTATTGCTCGGTCACCGGCTTCGGCCAGAACGGCCCCTACGCGCAGCACCCCGGCTACGACTTCATGATCCAGGGCCTGGGCGGCCTGATGAGCATCACCGGCGAACGCGACGACCTGCCCGGCGGCGGCCCGCAAAAGGCCGGCGTGGCGGTGACCGACATCATCACCGGCATGTACGCCACCGTCGCGATCCTGGCCGCCTTGCAGGAGCGCCACAACAGCGGCCTGGGCCAGCACCTGGACATCGCCCTGCTGGACAGCCACGTCGCCATGCTGGCCAACCAGAACTCCAACTACTTCAACTCCGGCGTCGCGCCCCAGCGTGCCGGCAACGCGCACCAGAATGTCGTGCCCTACCAGGTGTTCGCCGCCAGCGACGGCCACCTGATCGTCGCCACCGGCAACGAATCGCAGTATCGCGCGTACTGCCGCGCCATCGGCGCGCCCGAACTGGGCGACGATCCCCGTTTCGCCACCAACCGCATGCGCCTGGCCAACCGCGAGCTGCTGGTCGGCCTGCTGACCGAGATCATGCACCAGGGCAAGCGCGACGACTGGATCGCCAAACTGGAGGCCGTGGGCGTGCCCTGCGGCCCCATCAACGATATCGCGCAGGCCCAGGCCCATCCGCAAGCGCAAGCGCGGCAGCTGCGCCGCGATCTGCCGCATCCGGCCGGCGGCGTGGCGGCAGTGACGGCCAGCCCGTTGCGGCTGTCGGCCTCGCCCGTCGAGTACCGCCGCGCGCCGCCGCTGCTTGGCGAGCACACGGAAGAAGTGCTACGCGAGGTGTTGGGCAAGACACCGGAGGAGATCGCCGCGTTCCGCGCCGCACTGCAAGCACCATCACATTCAAATTAATCACGTATGTCATTTCCGGCCGCCCGCGCGGCCGGAAATGACGGGCAACACAAGCCTCTTCCCCGACCACGGCTCCAGTAGCGCGCCAGTCCACGACACTCGTAGCCCGTCGTCGCGGGCGCCTGGGTGGCGAGCAACCTCGATGCGCCCGAGGGAATCTGAAGGAGCCGCCGCAGGCGGGGACGAAGATGACGAAGGGGCAGTCCGGAGCGAAGGCTCCGGACCGCAATCGTGGGCGCTCGCCACCCAGGCGCCCGCGACGACGGGCGGCCTACGAAACGAGGAACTCCCCGAAGCCAGAACCCCTCAAAAAAAAACGGCCACCGTCACCCGGCAGCCGTCTTTTTCAAGGCCCGTCAAACCAGGCCATGACAATCAGTGGAATCAAGCCACAGCGACCGGAATCTTCCCGATCTTGGCCTGCCATTCCTTGGGACCCGTGGTATGGACAGAGGTACCCTGAGCGTCAACCGCCACGGTCACCGGCATGTCCTTCACGTCGAACTCATAGATGGCTTCCATGCCCAGGTCCGCAAAACCCAGCACCTTCGCGCCACGAATCGCCTTCGACACCAGGTACGCCGCGCCGCCCACAGCCATCAGATAAGCCGAGTTGTGCTTCTTGATCGACTCGATCGCCACCGGCCCGCGCTCCGACTTGCCGATCATCGCGATCAGGCCCGTCTGCTCCAGCATCATGTCCGTGAACTTATCCATGCGCGTGGCCGTCGTGGGACCCGCCGGGCCGACCACTTCGTCGCGCACCGGATCCACCGGACCCACGTAGTAAATGACCCGGTTCTTGAAATCCACCGGCAGCGGCTCGCCCTTGGCCAGCATATCCTGGATACGCTTGTGAGCCGCATCGCGGCCCGTCAGCATCTTGCCCGACAGCAGCAAGGTCTGACCCGGCTTCCAGCTGGCCACTTCTTCCTTCGTCAGCGTATTCAGGTCCACCTGCTTCGACTTGTTGTAGTCCGGCGCCCAATGCACTTCCGGCCACTCCGACAGCGACGGCGGATCCAGGCGCGCCGGACCCGAGCCATCCAGCTCGAAATGCGCATGACGCGTAGCCGCACAGTTCGGGATCATCGCCACCGGCTTGGACGCCGCATGCGTCGGGAACGTACTGATCTTCACATCCAGCACCGTCGTCAGGCCGCCCAGGCCCTGCGCGCCGATACCCAGCGCGTTGACCTTCTCATACAGCTCGATGCGCAGCTCTTCCAGCTTGTTCTGCGGGCCGCGGGCCAGCAGCTCGTACATGTCGATGTCCTCCATCAACGACTGCTTGGCCATCAGCATCGCCTTCTCGGCCGTGCCGCCGACGCCAATGCCCAGCATGCCCGGCGGACACCAGCCGGCGCCCATCGTCGGCACCGTCTTCAGCACCCAGTCCACCAGCGAATCGCTCGGGTTCAGCATCGCGAACTTGGACTTGTTTTCCGAACCGCCGCCCTTCGAAGCCACTTGCACATCGACCTTGTCGCCCGGGACAAGCTCGACGTGCAGGATACAGGGCGTGTTGTCGCGCGTGTTCTTGCGCGCGAACAGCGGATCGTCCAGCACCGAGGCGCGCAAAGGATTGTCCGGGTTCAGATAACCGCGGCGCACACCTTCATCACAGAGTTCCTGCAGCGTGCGCTTGGTCTCGAAACGCACGCCCATGCCGACCTTCAGGAACACGTTGACGATGCCCGTGTCCTGGCACAGCGGACGCTTGCCTTCGGCGCACATGCGCGAATTGGTCAGGATCTGCGCCATCGCGTCGCGCGCGGCGGGGCTTTCCTCGCGCTCGTAGGCGCGGGCCAGGTGGCGGATGTAGTCGACGGGATGGTAGTAGCTGATGAACTGGATGCCATCGGCTATCGACTGGATGAAGTCTTCTTCTTTAATGATGACGGACATGGCGATATGCGGGTGTAGATGGATAACGTGAAAACGCGGCCGGCAGAACCGGCCGCGCGCGGGTGCTTGAAGCCTATTTTATTTCCCTTGCCAGACGGGCTTGCGCTTCTCGGCGAAAGCCGTGGCGCCTTCCTTAGCGTCGGCCGACGAAAAAATGTGCGCAATCAGCGGACGCTGCTGGTCGAACATGCTGGCCTGGTCCCAGTCGCCCGACTGCGCAACCACGCTCTTGGCGGTCTGCACCGCCAGCGGGCCGTTCTCGACGATGGCGCGGGCCAGTTCCAGCGCGCCGGCCAGGGCAGCGCCCGGCTCGGTGATGCGGTTGACCAGGCCGAAGGAATAGGCGCGCTCGGCCGTCAGCATTTCGCCCGTCAGGATCACTTCCATGGCGATGTGGTACGGCAGGCGGCGCGGCAGGCGCAGCATGCCGCCAGCGCCGGCCACCAGGCCGCGCTTGACTTCCGGCAGGCCGAACTTGGCATTGCTGGCCGCCACGATCAGGTCGGACGCCAGCGCCATTTCGCAGCCGCCGGCCAGCGCATAGCCTTCCACCGCGGCAATCAGCGGCTTCTTGGGAGGCCGTTCGTTCAGGCCGGCGAAACCGCGGCCTTCCACGTAGGGACGCTGCCCCGACTTGGCGAAGGCCTTCAAGTCCATGCCCGACGAAAACGTGCCGCCGCCGCCCGTCAGGATGCCGATGCGGATGTCGTCGCGGCTGTCCAGCTGGTCCAGCGCCGCGGCCAGGGCCTGCGCGGTTTCCAGGTTGATGGCGTTCTTGGCCTCGGGACGGTTGATCGTGATGATCTGGATGCCGTCGGTGACTTCTACCTTGATCAGGTCTGACATGGGACTGCTCCTTCCGGGAATTCTCGGAATCGGGTTCCGGGTTTTATATAAGACTTGGTACGCAACCTCGAATCATACGATCATTGGTTTGCAGGCGCAGGGCGAGGCCCGCGAGGCGTCCACCAGCGGCACACTGTCCCCCAACGAGCCGCCCCGCAGGCCTAGATGTAACCGTCCGCCCCGCCTTCGGAAGCCGGCGCGCCCCAGGCCAGTTAAAATGTCGGGTTTCCCACGCCCAGGGCAAGCCTAGCCCGGCGGCCGAATTCCAAGAATCCTATGCTCACCTTTCAGCAAATCATCCTTACGCTCCAGGAATACTGGGACAAGCAGGGTTGCGCCCTGCTGCAGCCCTACGACATGGAAGTCGGCGCCGGTACCTCGCATACCGCCACGTTCCTGCGCGCGATCGGCCCGGAGCCCTGGCGCGCGGCCTATGTGCAGCCCTCGCGCCGCCCCAAGGACGGCCGCTACGGCGAAAACCCCAACCGCCTGCAGCACTACTACCAATACCAGGTCGTGCTCAAGCCTGCGCCCCCGGAAATCCTGGACCTGTACATCGGTTCGCTCAAAGCCTTGGGCATCGACCCGGCCCAGCACGACATCCGCTTCGTCGAGGACGACTGGGAAAACCCCACGCTCGGCGCCTGGGGCCTGGGCTGGGAAGTCTGGCTCAACGGCATGGAAGTCACCCAGTTCACCTACTTCCAGCAAGTGGGCGGCCTGGACTGCACGCCGACCACCGGCGAAATCACCTACGGCCTGGAACGCCTGGCCATGTACCTGCAGGACGTCGAAAGCGTCTACGACCTGGTCTGGACCGAAGGCGCCAACGGCAACCGCGTGCTGTACCGCGACGTGTTCCACCAGAACGAAGTGGAACAGTCCACCTACAACTTCGAACATTCGTCGGCCGAGATGCTGTTCTCGCACTTCAATGACTACGAAGCCGAGGCCAAGCGCCTGATGGAAGTGCCGCTGGCGCTGCCCGCCTACGAGGCCGCGCTGAAGGCCGCGCACACGTTCAACATGCTGGACGCGCGCGGCGCGATCAGCGTCACCGAGCGCGCCGCCTACATCGGCCGCATCCGCAACCTGTCGCGCGCCGTCGCGCAGGCCTATTACGATTCCCGCGAACGACTGGGCTTTCCCATGCTGGGCCGCGACAAGGCCGCCGGGGAGGCAGCATAAATGACGACGAACATCCGCCCGCTGCTGGTCGAACTGCTGACCGAAGAACTTCCGCCCAAGGCCCTGCAAAAGCTGGGCCAGGCCTTTGCCGAAGGCGTGCGCGCCACGCTGGAGCGCCACGGCCTGCTGGCCGCCGGCTGCGCCGTGACCGCCTATTCCACGCCGCGCCGCCTGGCCGTGCACCTGTCCGCCGTGCTGGCGCAGGCGCCGGACCAGCCCTACGCCGAAAAGCTGATGCCCGTGACGATCGGCCTGACCGATGACGGCAAGGCCACGCCCGCGCTGCAAAAGAAGCTGGCCGCCAAGGGCCTGGAAAACATCGACCTGGCGACCCTGGAACGCGAGTCCGACGGCAAGCAGGATTACCTGGTCGCGCGCGGCACCGCCCCCGGCGCCCAACTGGCCGCCGGTCTGCAGGAAGGCGTCGACGCCGCCATCAACGGCCTGCCCATCCCCAAGGTCATGCGCTACCAGTTGGCCGACGGCGTCACCTCCGTCAAGTTCGTGCGCCCGGCGCACGGCCTGGTCGCGCTGTTCGGCGCCGACGTGGTGCCGGTATCCGCGCTGGGCCTGGCCGCCGGCCGCGACACGCTGGGCCACCGCTTCATGAGCGCGGGTCCCGTGTCCTTCGCCGACGCCGACGCCTATGCCGCCACCCTGGCCGAAAAGGGCCGCGTGATGGCCTCGTTCGAAGGCCGCCGCGACGAGATCCAGCGCCAGCTGCTGGACCACGCCGGCCGCCTCAACGCCACCCTGGGCGACGATCCCGAAGTGGCCGCGCTGCTGGACGAAGTCACGGCCCTGGTCGAACACCCCACCGTCTACGTGGGCCAGTTCGAAGAGCAGTTCCTGCAAGTGCCGCAGGAATGCCTGATCCTGACCATGCGCCTGAACCAGAAGTACTTCCCGCTGTTCGATCCGGCCAGCGGCCGCCTGACGCACCGTTTCCTGATCGTCAGCAACATGCACACCGACAATCCGGTGAACATCGTCGAAGGCAACCAGCGCGTGGTGCGCCCGCGCCTGGCCGATGCGCAGTTCTTCTTCGAAACCGACCGCAAGATTCCGCTGGCGGCGCGCGTCGAGCAATTGGGCAGCATCGTCTATCACAACAAGCTGGGCACCCAGCTTGAACGCGTGGAGCGCGTGCGCGCCATCGCCCGCGGCGTGGCCGAACAGCTGGGCGGCGACGTCTCCGCCGCTGATCGCGCGGCCATGCTGGCCAAGGCCGACCTGGGTTCGAACATGGTGGGCGAATTCCCCGAGCTGCAAGGCGTCATGGGAGCCTACTACGCGGCCGGCGACGGCGAGCCCGACAGCGTGGTGCAGGCCCTGCGCACCCAGTACCGCAACCGCTACGACGCGCCGGTCACCGCCGACACGCTGACCGCGGCCATCCTGTTCATCGCCGAGCGCGTGGAAACCATGGTCGGCATCTGGGCCATCGGCCTGGCGCCTACCGGCGAACGCGACCCCTTCGGCCTGCGCCGCGCCGCGCTGGGCCTGATCAGCGCCTTCGAGCAACTGGCCGCGGGCGGCTGGCTCAAGATCAGCGAGGCCGGCCCGCTTTCGCTGGACGGCCTGCTGGAACTGGCGGCGGGTACCTTCCCCGCCGGCAAGATCCCCGCCGACACGCTGTCCGAAGTCCGCGCCTTCATCTACGAGCGCTACCGCAACCAGCTGATCAATGAGTTCGACCGCAATGCCGTCGAAGCCGTGATCGCGCTGACTCCGCCGCTGCACCAGGTGGCCGGGCGCGTGCGCGCCGCCGCCGCGTTCGCGCAACTGCCCGAGGCCGCCAGCCTGGCCGCCGCCAACAAACGTATCGGCAACCTGCTCAAGAAGGCCGAAGGCGAAATCGGCGCCGTGAACGACGCCGCGCTGGTGGAACCGGCCGAAAAGGCCCTGGCCGCCGCCGTGTCCGCGCTGCGCCCGAAGGCCGAGGCGCAACTCGCCGCCGGCGACTTCACCGGCAGCCTGAGCACGCTGGCCCAGGTCCGCGAGCCCGTGGACGCGTTCTTCGCCGACGTCATGGTCATGGCCGAAGACCCGGCCGTGCGCGCCAACCGGCTGGCCCTGCTGAGCCAGCTGCATGGCTTGATGAACCAGGTCGCTGACATCTCCAGGCTGGCACAGTGAAACTCATCATCCTAGACCGCGACGGCGTCATCAACCAGGACAGCGATTCGTTCGTCAAGAATCCCGACGAATGGATTGCCCTGCCCGGCAGCCTGCACGCCATCGCCCGGCTGACGCAGGCGGGCTGGAAGGTGGTGGTCGCCACCAACCAGTCGGGCCTGGCGCGCGGCCTGTTCGACATGGACACGCTGACCGCCATCCACACCAAGATGCGCCGCGAGCTGGCCGCCGCGGGCGGCAGCATCGACGCGGTCTTCATGTGCCCGCACGGCCCGGACGACAACTGCTCCTGCCGCAAGCCCAAGCCCGGCATGTTCGAACAGATCGGCCACCGCTACGACGTCGACCTGGCCGGCGTGCCGGCGGTGGGCGACTCGCTGCGCGACCTGCAGGCTTCGTCGTCGGTCGGCTGCTCGCCCTGGCTGGTGCTGACGGGCAACGGCAAGAAAACGCTGGCCAAGGGCGGCCTGCCCGACAACACCCGCGTGTGCGACGATCTGTCGGCCGTGGTCGACACTTTGCTGCAGGACCATTGATCCGATGGCCCGGCTACGTTCACTGCTGTACTTCCTGTTCCTGGCCATCACGGTCATTCCCTACGCCTTCGCCTGCATTCTGTGGGCGCCGCTGCCGCTGCATTGGCGCTACAAGCTGACCGTAGGCTGGCCGCGCCTGGCCATCTGGGGCGCGCGCTTCTTCTGCGGCATCCGCTGGCAGGTCAAGGGCTGGGAAAACCTGCCCGATGGTCCCGCAGTGCTGCTGTCCAAGCACCAGTCGGCCTGGGAAACGCTGTTCTTCCCCGCCCACATGCCGCGCGAAGTCTGCTTCGTCTACAAGCGGGAACTGCACATGGTGCCGTTCTTCGGCTGGGGCCTGGCGCTGCTGCGCATGATCCCGATCGACCGCGCCAAAGGCCGCGACGCCTTCGATCAGGTCGTCAAGCAAGGCCAGACCCGCCTGGACGAAGGCCGCTGGCCGCTGCTGTTTCCCGAGGGCACCCGGGTTCCGCCCGGCAAGACCGGCCGCTTCAAGATGGGCGGCGCGCTGCTGGCTTCGCGCACCGGCGCGCGCGTCATCCCGGTGGCGCACAATGCCGGCGAATGCTGGCGCCGCAATGCCTTCGTGAAATATCCGGGCCTGATTACCGTCTCCATCGGTCCCGCGATAGAATCCAAGGGACTCTCCCCCGACGAACTGAACCAGAAGGTTCAGGACTGGATCGAGGGGGAAATGCGGCGTCTCAATCCAGAAAGGTATGGCCAGCACTGATCAGCTCGAACTCC
>NZ_JADIJM010000041.1:0-33413 GCF_017355315.1 Achromobacter sp. SD115
TCACGCTTGATTAATTATTTTGTTCGGAAGTATGCTTCCCGCTACACACTTATTCACAGTGTGTGGAGAGGGCGGCTTCCGGTGTGGAAGCCGCCGTTTTTTTGCCACCGTATTTTTAAGTAGGAGGTCCCCGCATGGCCCGCAAGACGAAAGAAGAGTCCCAACGCACCCGCGACCGCATCCTGGACGCCGCGGAGCACGTGTTCCTGTCCAAAGGGGTGGCCGCCACCACCATGAGCGATATTGCGGACTATGCGGGCGTGTCCCGGGGCGCCGTCTACGGCCATTACAAGAACAAGATCGACGTCTGCATCGCCATGTGCGACCGCGCGCTGGGCGAGGCCGCGCCGCTGACCCAGGTGTCGACCGAGGGCGAGGCGCTGGAATCGCTCTACTCCTCCATGCGGCAGTACATCCAGATCTACGCGCAGGAAGGCTCGGTGCAGCGGGTGCTGGAGATCCTGTACCTGAAATGCGAACGCAGCGACGAGAACGCACCCTTGCTGCGCCGCCGCGACCTGTGGGAGCGCCATGCCTTGCGCACCTCGGAGAAACTGCTGCGCGCCGCGGTCAAGCGCGAAGACCTGCCGCGCGCGCTGGACGTGCGCCTGTCCAACCTCTATCTGCACGCCCTGGTCGACGGGGTGTTTGACAGCATCTGCTGGTCCGATCGCCTCAAGGGCGATATCTGGCCGCGCGTCGAGCGCATGCTCCGCGCCGCCATCGATACCCTCCGGTTTTCCGCGCATCTGCTGACGCCGAAAACCGCCTGATTCCGTGGGGACGCGTTTCGGCGCGCTGCCCCTCAGCCGGGCGCCTCTACAATCCCGGCATGACCCTCAAGCAACTCGAAGCCTTCTACTGGGCCGCCACCTGCGCAAGTTTCGCCGTGGCGGCCGAGCGCCTGCACCTGTCGGTGTCGTCGCTGTCCAAGCGCATCACCGAGCTTGAGGAAGGCCTGGGCCTATCGCTCTTCGACCGCAGCGGCCACAAGGCGGTGCTGACCGACGCCGGCCAACGCCTGCTGCCGCAGGCGCGCGACCTGCTGGCCTCGGCCGAACAGATCCGGGCGTCGCTGGCGCAAAGCGCGGGCCTCAGCGGCCGTTGCCGCTTCGGCGTGGGCGAGTTGACCGCGCTGACCTGGCTGCCGCGGCTGATCCGGGGCGTGCGCGCCGCCTATCCGGACCTGGTCCTGGAGCCCTATGTGGACATCGGCCAGGTGCTGGAGCAGCGCGTGGCCGATGGTGAGTTGGACTTCGCCGTGATCGCCGGCCGTTCCTCGCGGCCTAATATCGCTTCCACCTCCATAGGCCAGGCGGACTTCTCCTGGGCCGCCGCGCCTGCCGTGCTGGAGGGAGCCACGCGCATGACGCCCGCGCTGCTGGAACGCCTGCCGCTGGTCACGCTGCCGGCGGGGGCTGGCACCACGCGCATCATCGACGACTGGCTGGCGGGCCGCGAGGCCGGCGGAGAACGCCTCTGCTGCAACAACTGGGGGGCGGTGGTCGGCCTGCTCATAGAAGGCACCGGCGTGGGCCTCTTGCCCAGCCATTGGGCCAGCGCGCTGCAGGCCGAAGGCAGTCTGCGCGTGCTGGAAGCGGATGCGCCCCTGGCGGCCTTGCCCTACGCGTTCCAGTACCGCCGCGACGACGCCCGGCCGCTGGTCGCCAAGCTGCGCGCCGAGGTCCAGGCCGCCGTGGACTTCGCGGCGCCTTGCCGCATTCCCTGAAAGCGCGTCCGCAAGGCGGCCGCCCGGCGGGCATTTAGGCTTACGACAGCCGCCGCTCTATACAATCGCCGCGCGCCTGGCGCAGAATCCAACAAGAACGTGCGCAGCGGGGGATGGACCCGGCGATGCAGCACGGCTCGGGTCTGTTCCCTCATGCCGGGCGGCGCGTCCGCGCGGGGAACCAGGCCGACCTGAACCGACGGAGATCTTTCATGCGTAAACTTTGCCTCGCCATGGCCATGGCGGGAATGCTGGCCAGCGGATTGGCGCAAGCCCAGTCCACCCTGCGTATTGGCCTGCAGGACGACCCCGATGTGCTGGACCCGGTGCGCGCGCGCACCTTCGTGGGCCGCATCGTGTTCGCTTCCCTCTGCGACAAGCTGGTCGAGATCACGCCGGACCTGAAGATCGTGCCGCAGCTGGCGCAATCCTGGACCATCAGCCCGGACCACAAGGTGCTGACCTTCAAGCTGCGCACGGATGCCGTGTTCCATGACGGCACGCCGGTGGACGCCGCGGCCGTCAAGGCCAACCTGGACCGCGCCCGCACCTTGCCCGACAGCAACCGCAAGAGCGAACTGGCCACGGTCGCCAGCGTGGAGGCGCCGGACGCCAGCACCGTGGTGCTGAATCTGTCCGAACCCGACGCCTCGCTGTTGTCGCAGCTGTCCGATCGTGCCGGGATGATGATGTCGCCCGCCAGCTTCGACAAGGATCCCGGCGGCAAGCCGGTATGCTCGGGCCCCTACCAGTTCAAGGAGCGCGTGCAGAACGACCGCATCGTGCTCGAGAAATTTCCCAAGTACTGGGATGCGGCCAACTATCACTTCGACCGCCTGGTCTACACCCCGATCCCCGACAACACCGTGCGCCTGAACAACCTGCGCGCGGGCGACCTGGACATCATCGAGCGCGTGGCGCCCAGCGATGCCAAGGCCGTGAAGGACGACAAGAACCTGACCCTGGCGCCGGTGACCGGCCTGGGCTTCCAGGCCATTTCGGTGAACCTGGCCAATGGCGCGCGCGCCAACAACCCGCTGGCCAAGGACAAGCGCGTGCGCCAGGCGCTGGACCTCGCAATCGACCGCGACGTGCTCAACCAGGTGATCGGTGAAGGCATGTTCCAGCCCGCCTACCAGCCGTTCCCGCCGGCCAGCTTCGCCTACAACACCGCTTTCGAGCACAAGGGCCGCGATCCCAAGAAAGCGCAGGCGCTGCTGAAGGAAGCGGGCTTTGATCGCGTCAAATTCGAGATCACCTTCGGCAACAACACCACCATGCAGCAGGTGTTCGAACTGGTGCAGGCCATGGGCGCCGAAGCAGGCTTCGACATCACCCTGCGTCCGGTGGAGTTCGCCTCCCTGCAATCCTCGCTCGCGCGCGGCGACTTCGAAGTGGGGCAGAGCGGCTGGTCGGGCCGGGTCGATCCCAGCGGCAACATCCATCAATACCTGAGCTGCAAGGGCAACCTGAACGACGGCAAGTTCTGCGACGCCGGCGTCGACAAGCTGCTCAACGACGCCCGCGCCGAGTCCGACAACGCCAAGCGCCGCGCCATGTATGACCAGGTGCTGGCGACCATGCAGGATCAGCGTCCCATCGTTTACCTGTTCTACCTGCCGTGGACCTTTGGCGTGCAGAAGAAGTTGGAGGGCTTTGTACCGTACCCGGATGGCTTGATTCGCCTGAAGGGTGTCACTGTCGCTAAAAAGTAGGCTCCCCCTACCCGCTGGCGCGGGCTCCAGGGGGCGGCGCAGGCGGACCGGCGGAGCCGGATCCGCGGCGCCCCTGATGTATTGCGCCCGTAGGTCTTTCTGGCGTGCTTGGCTTTTTCGTCGCCTGGTATTCGCCGTATTGGAAGTGTCTGCGTCTCAGCGGCTTAATGCCTGCCCGCAGCCCTCATAGGAACCATCATGTTTACCACTCGCCCGGAAATCCTCGGCACCTTCGGGGTCGTGACGTCCACCCATTGGCTGGCCAGCGCGGCCGGCATGTCGCTGCTGGAGCGCGGCGGTAACGCCTTCGACGCCTGCGTGGCCTCGGCCTTCGTGCTGCAGGTGGTCGAGCCCCATCTGGTCGGCCCCGCGGGCGAAGTGCCCGCGGTGTTCTATTCCGCGCGCACTGGCCGCGTCGAGGTGCTGTGCGGCCAGGGCACCACGCCCGCGGCCGCCACGCTCGAACGCTACCGCGCCGAAGGCCTCAAGCTCATCCCCGGCAACGGCTTGCTGGCTACCGTCATCCCGGGCGCCTTCGATGCCTGGATGCTGCTGCTGCGCGACCACGGCAGCATGCGCGTGCGTGACGTGTTGGAGCATGCCATCTATTACGCGGAGCACGGCCACGCGTTGATGCCGCGCATCTCCAACACCATCGCCGGCCTCAAGGATTTCTTCCAGACTCATTGGCCGACCACCGCCCAGGTCTATGTGCCAGGCGGCAAGGTGCCCGAGGCCCGCAAGCTGTTCCGCAATCCGGCGCTGGCCCGCACCTGGACCCGCGTGCTGCAGCAGGCCGAAAGCGCCGGCGCGGATCGCGAGCGCCAGATCGAGGCGGCGCGCGACGCCTTCTACCGCGGCTTCGTGGCCGAGGAGATCGATAAGTTCGCGCGCGGCACCGACGTCATGGACGAGAGCGGTTCCACCCACCGGGGTGTTATCACCGCCGACGACCTGGCGGGCTGGTCGGCTAGCTATGACAAGCCGGTCACCTACGACTACCACGGCTACACGGTGGCCAAGGCCGGTTCCTGGAGCCAGGGTCCCGTCTTCCTGCAGACCCTTGCCCTGCTCAAGGACATGGACCTGGCCGGCGTCAGCCCGACCAGCGCCGAATTCGTGCACCGCGTGACCGAGGCCATGAAGCTGGCCTTCGCCGACCGCGAGGCCTATTACGGCGATCCGGCTTTCGTCGATGTGCCGCTGGACCATCTGCTGTCCGACGCCTACAACGCCGAGCGCCGCGCGCTGATCGGCGAGTCGGCCTCGCAGGAGCTGCTGCCCGGCCAGGTGCCCGGTTTCGAGGCGCAGGTGCAGCGCGTCATGGACACGCTGGAACGCCTGTCCAAGGTCTCCGCGCCCGGCAGCGCCACCAACGAACCCACGCTGGCCGACATGCGCGCCTCCGCCAAGCGCGGCGACACCACCCACGTGGACGTCATCGACCGTTGGGGCAACATGATCTCGGCCACCCCTTCGGGCGGCTGGTTCCAGTCCTCGCCGGTGATTCCGGAGCTGGGCTTCGGCCTGAACACCCGTGCGCAGATGTTCTGGCTGGAAGAAGGGCTGCCCGGCACGCTGGCGCCCGGCAAGCGTCCACGCACCACGCTGACGCCCTCACTGGCGCTGCGCGACGGCAAGCCCTATCTGGCCTTCGGCACCCCCGGCGGCGACCAGCAGGAGCAATGGCAATTGCTGTTCTTCCTGCGCCACGTGCATCACGGCCTGAACCTGCAGGAAGCGATAGACCTGCCCATGTCCCACACCATGCACTTCCCCACGTCCTTCTATCCGCGGGATCGCAAGCCGGGACATTTGGCGGTGGAGGCGAGCTTCGGCGCCGAGGTCATCGCGGCGCTGCGCCAGCGCGGGCACCAGATCGAGGAAGTGCCCGAATGGTCGGTGGGCCGATTGACCGCGGCTTCGCGCGACGCCGACGGCCTGTTGCACGCGGCGGCCACGCCGCGCCTGATGCAGGCCTACGCCATCGGCCGTTGAACGGCAGCGGCGGGCGCGCCTGGCGCCGCCCGCCGCCGGCCTTGTTGCGGCGTTTTGCCGGCATGGGGTATGTTTGTCGCATGACGCCTCCCCAGCAGAACCCGGCAACCGCGGCCCATTCCCTGACGGGACTAGAACCTCTCTTCATCGTCCTCAACACCGGATCGGGGCGCGGCGACGCGCAGATACTGCAGGACACGATCCGCCGCATACTCGATGAGGCCGGGCGCCGCTACGAACTGATGCCCGTGCAGGATCCGTCGCGCCTGACCGCCATGGCCGGCGACGCGGTCAAGCGCGCACAGGAGCAGCAAGGCGTGGTCATCGCGGCGGGCGGCGACGGCACGCTCAACGCGGTCGCAGGCGTCGTACTGGGCAAAGGGGTGCCGTTCGGCATCCTGCCCCAGGGCACATTCAACTACTTTGGACGCAGCTACGGCATCTCGCAGGACACGGAAGTGGCCTTGCGCGGCTTCCTGCAGGGCCAGCCGCAACCGGTGCAGGTCGGCATGCTCAACGGCCGGCTGTTCCTGGTCAATGCCAGCCTGGGCCTGTACCCGCAACTGCTCGAGGACCGCGAGGCCTACAAACAGAAGTACGGCCGCAGCCGGCTGGTGGCGCTGTGGTCAGGCCTGGTCACGCTGCTGCGCGCGCCGCGCCAATTGAGCCTGCTGCTGGATCACGGCGGGCAGGCGCGCAACCTGCGCTCGCCCACGCTGGTGGTGGGCAACAACAAGCTCCAGCTGGAGCACATCGGCATCGAATCCGCGGAGCTGGACCAGAATCGCCTGATCGCCATGGCGGCGCGGCCGGTCGGCACCCTGGCGCTCTATGGCTTGCTGCTGCGCGGCCTGTTCAGCCGCCTGGGCGAAGCCGAGCACGTGGTGAGTTTCGCCTTCGACCGCCTGACGGTGGCGGTGCGCGGACGCCGCCGCGTCAAGGTGGCGATGGACGGCGAGATCTCCTGGATGGATACGCCGCTGGAATTCAAAGTGGCCGACGAACGGCTGCCGCTGGTGGTGCCGGCGGATTCGCAATACCTGGACCGTTCATGACCCGCATCCTGCATTTTTCCGATACCCACTTCGGCACGGAGCGTAAACCCGTGGTCGAAGCCGCGCTGGACCTGGCGTGCACCCTCGCGCCCGACCTGGTGGTGCTCAGCGGCGACATCACGCAACGCGCGCGGCGCGGCCAGTTCGCCGCCGCCCGCAAGTTCATCGAACGCCTGTCGCTGCCGGTGCTGACCGTGCCGGGCAATCACGACATTCCGCTGTTCAACGTGTTTGCGCGCGCGCTGAATCCCTATGGCAACTACAAGCGGGCCTTGGGTCCGGTGCTGGAACCCGTGTTTGAAAATGCCGGCTTGCTTGCCATCGGCGTCAACACGACGCGCCCGCGCCGCCGCAAGGACGGCGAGATCTCCGGCACCCAGATCGCCCGGGTCGCCGAGCGGCTGCGCCAGGCCAAGCCGGGGCAACTGCGCATCGTGGTCGCGCACCACCCGGTGCGCGCCAAGGTGGAGTCGGATCTCTCCAATCTCTTGATCGGGCGCGAGCGCGCGCTTGAGGCCTGGGGGCAGGCGGGCGTCGATCTGGTCCTGGGCGGGCATATCCACTTGCCTTACGTGCTGCCCCTGAATCCCGCGGCCACTTCCGGCGGTTGGGTGGTGCAGGCCGGAACCACTTGTTCGCGCCGCGTGCGCGGCAATGTGCCCAACTCGGTCAATGTCATCACTTGCGCAGGGCGGGGCGACTGTCAGATCGAACGTTGGGATTACGCCACCGGGGCGCATGCGTTTGCACCGGTGGACAAGACCCTGGTCGCGTTGTATTGAAAGAAAGCGGGGATTTCATCGTGACAGGCGCTTATTCATGACGGATACGTATGCGGCATGGGCTGCGGCCCATGCCTTGCAGCTATTCATCGTATTGCCATTGCTGGCCGGCGGCGCGGCGCTACTGTTTGCGCGCTGCGGCCTGAGCTTGCGCGGCCGCAGCCGCGCCGCTTTCTTCATGACGGGTACCTGCGCCGCGCTTGCGCTCTTCCTGGTCCTGGCTTTCGCGATAGAGAGCGAGGGGGCGGTGGTGGCCTTTGACAGGGCCCTGGCCAATTCCCTGAGCATGTCCATGTCGACGCCGCTGCTGTGGCTGCTGTCCTGGTTCACCTATCTGGGCGACAGGAAGTTCCTGACCGGGATCAGCGTGCTGATGACGTTGTTCCTGTTGTGGCGCGGGGATTGGCGGCTGGCGCTGGTCTGCGCCGTCGCCACCGGCGTGGGCGGCGCGCTTAACTGGCTGCTCAAGCATGCATTCCAACGGGTGCGGCCGGAGCACGATCATGGCTACGCCAGTGTGGCAGGGTGGAGCTTTCCCAGCGGCCATTCCTCGGCCGCGATGGCCGTCTACGGCATCGCCTGCTATCTGTTGTGGCGTCTGGCGCCGCCTGCGTGGCGCTTGCCCGGTATCGCGCTGCTGGCGGCGCTGATCATGGCGATCGGACTCAGCCGCATCCTGCTGCAGGTCCATTTCGTCAGCGACGTGCTGGCGGGCTTCGCGGTCAGCCTGGCCTGGCTGGCGCTGTGCGTGGCGGCGGCGCAGCGCCTGCGGCCGTCATGCGCCCAGGGCCAGGGCATTCAGTAGGCGCGCCTCCGCGCCTGGGGCGTCCGCCGCCGCGCGCAGGGGTGCGCAGGTATAGCGGCCGCCCGCGGCGACGATGGCCTGGTCCAGGCTGCGCGCACGCTCGGCGCCGGGTGGCTCCAGATCCACGATCAGCTTGCCCGCTACTGGCGCCGTTACGTTGCCGTCGCTGAAGCGCTCCAGCGTACGGTCGATCTCGCGCTCGCGCGGCAGGGCCAGCACAATGGTGTCGGATTCCTCCAAGGCTTCGCGGGCCGAGGTCGCCAGCGTGGCGCTGCCGCGGAAGTCCTCGCAACGCCCGGGCTCGATGTCGTAGAGGGTCAGCGCGATGTCCGGTTCGGCCGCCAGGAGGCGCTGCGCGGCCAACGTGCCGGTCTTGCCCATGCCGACGATGCTGACGCGCATGCTCATGGCTTGGGCACGGACCACGTGCTCACAATATGGGCGAGAGGCTCGTCCGAGCCTTCGCCGGTCAGGATGACTTCGCCGGCGGACAGCCGGCCGACCTTCAGCAGCCGGGCGTCCGCATAGATGGCGCCCGCCGGGCTCTTGCGCAGGAAATTGATCGTCAGGCTGGCCGTCACCGCATGCGCCTGGCCGGTGGCGCCCACCACCGCGGCGTACATGGTCAGGTCGGCCAGGCCCATCAGCATCGGGCCGGCGACGATGCCGCCCAGCCGCTGGTGGGCGTCGCGCGCCGGAAGCACCGCGCGCGCCGTGCCGCGGCCGATGCGTAGCACGTCTATGCCCAGCAGCAGGGAAAAGGGATGCTGGTCGGCCAGCAGGATGTGGAAATCGGCCAGGCTGATCAGCGGGGCGTCGGCCGGGGTGTCCAGGTCGGTTGCGGTCATCGTTGCTCCAGGGCGAGGCAGTAGTTGTCCAGCAGCGCTTGCGCGCGCTGGCCCAGGGATTTCAAGCGGCGGGTGTGCAGCAGCAGCAACAGTCCCATCAGATAGGTGAAGAGATTCATCTGCTCGACAGCGATTGCCGCGGCTTCCCAGGATTTGGTCCGGGCCAGCGCCACGCCCAGCAGGTCTATGCACTGGCGCAGACGGGCGTTGAGCCGCTCGTCCATTTCCCGGCCTAGTCCGCGCGGGCCGAGCCCCTGGAACAGGTACATGCCCAGGGAAAAGTCGGTCCGCCGTTCGGCGTAGTACCCGAAGAACGCGTGGATGGCAGTGCGTGCCGCAGTCGGGCCGGGCCCGGAGGTGGCTGCCTCGGCCAGGTGCGCGTGCAGGCGCTCCAGCGATTCCTCCAGCAGCGCGCCATAAATGGTTTCCTTGCCGGCGAACCAGGGGTAGATGGCGCCGGTGGTGCAGCCGGCCTCCTTGGCGATCGCGCGGATCGTGGTCTTTTCCAAGCCGTCGCGTTCGAACACACGCTGCGCGGCGTCGAGAACCAACTGGCGGCGCAGCGCATTCAGTCGTTCGGAACGGTCGGCGCGGGAGGAGGGCGTAGGCATAGGGTTCGGCGAAGGAATCGGCGGTCTGATCATATCGGCGATTTTTCAAAATAACAATGTTATTGATAGTGGACTAGGGAGCGCGTTTCTGCTGCACGGATCGTCATGGCGAATGCGAAGTTCCGGCGGCGTGTCCAAGGCCGGTGTCCGGACTAAACGGCGCCGGAAAGAGGCGTGTATTGGGTGGCGGGGATGGTATCCGGGGTACCCCAATAATTAGGGGCAGGGCTGAAAGTCGCATGAATAGGTGCTCGGCTTTAAAACCGAGGGTAAGCCCTAGTGCGACCGGTCAGGCTGCGCTGAGTTGTTGCAATATCCCAACAAGGCTGTCGTAAACCTGCACTTTTCTGGCGCCGACCATAGCCAGTCCCCCCGATTTTTGATGCAATAGCGTCAACTTCCCTTCGCGGAGTTAGGGGGGCGGCAGGCTGGTTTGCTGGATTGCTGCTCTTGTCACTCAAATCAACGGAGATTTCTTAAATGAAAAAGACTCTGCTCGCTGCCGCCCTGCTCGCCGGTTTTGCCGGTGTCGCCCAGGCAGAAACGTCTGTCACCCTGTACGGTATCATCGACACGGGTATCGGCTACAACAAGATCAGCGGTGGTCCCGATGCCATGAACGGCAGCCGTTTCGGCATGATCAACGGCGTCCAGAACGGTTCGCGCTGGGGTCTGCGTGGTTCGGAAGACCTGGGTGACGGCCTGCGCGCTGTTTTCCAACTGGAATCCGGCTTTGATTCGGGTAACGGCAAGTCGGCCCAAGGTGGCCGCCTGTTCGGTCGTCAAGCCACCATCGGTCTGGCCAGCGACAGCTGGGGCCAACTGGACTTCGGTCGTCAAACCAACATCGCGTCGAAGTACTTCGGCTCGATCGATCCGTTCGGCGCTGGCTTCGGTCAAGCCAACATCGGCGTTTCGATGAGCGCTGCCAACACGCAACGCTACGACAACATGGTCATGTATCAGACCCCGTCGTTCAGCGGCTTCCAGTTCGGCATCGGCTACTCGTTCAACGCCGACGACAACAACGCGGATCAAACCGGCTGGCGCACGGCTGACAACACCCGCGCCATCACGACCGGTCTGCGTTACGTGAACGGTCCCCTGAACGTCGCTCTGACGTACGACCAGCTGAACGCTTCGAACAAGTCGGTGTTTGCTGACCAAGACGCGACCCCGCGTATGTACGCCATCGGCGGTTCGTACGACTTCGAAGTCGTGAAGCTGGCCTTGGCCTACGCTCGCACGACCGACGGCTGGTTCGCTGGCCAAGGCGTGAACACCGGCTCCGGCTCCCTGAGCATCGGCACCAACATCTTTGCTGATGGCTTCAAGGCCAACTCGTACATGGTCGGCCTGTCCGCCCCGATCGGCGGCGCAAGCAAGCTGTTCGGTTCGTGGCAAATGGTTGACCCCAGCAACGACCGTATCAACGGTGCTGAGACGATGAACGTCTTCTCGCTGGGCTACACCTACGACCTGTCCAAGCGCACCAACCTGTACGCTTACGGTTCGTACGCCAAGAACTACGCCTTCATCGAAGACGTCAAGTCGACCGCCGTCGGCGTCGGCATCCGTCACCGCTTCTAATCCAAAGCAGGGCGCAAGTCCTGCCTGGATTTAAAGTGCGCGAACGGGCTTCGGTCCGTTCGTATGAAACCACCCTTCGGGGTGGTTTTTTTTGTTTTTGCGTCTGTGTTTTTGCGTGTGTTTGCGCATGCATTGGCAGGCTGCTGTATGCTTGCGCACCGGTGCTGAAAACAGCCATTGTTCCATTTGAGGAATGCTGTCTTTCACCTGCTGTTCGAGCTACAGAGTTCAGCCAGAAGTAACCGCGCGAATGCTACAATCCTAAGGTTTGCGCATTTGACGGACGCCTGAATGAACCTGCAACAGTATTTTCCCGTCCTGCTGTTTATCGTAGTGGCCACCCTTATCGGGTTCGCGCTTCTAACGGCCGGCTCCCTCCTTGGTCCGCGGCGTCCTTACGCCGAGAAGCTCTCGCCGTACGAATGCGGTTTCGAGGCCTTCGAAGACGCCCGCATGAAGTTTGACGTGCGCTACTACCTCGTGGCGATCCTGTTCATTCTTTTCGACCTGGAAATCGCGTTCCTGTTCCCGTGGGCCATTGCCCAGGGTACGGTCGGCCTCGTCGGTTTCTGGACGGTCATGGTATTCCTGGCCGTGCTGACGGTCGGCTTCATCTACGAATGGAAAAAGGGCGCGCTGGACTGGGAATAACCCGCCGGGTTTTTCCACAGCACGCTATCAGAGACGAATATGGCTATAGACGGCATTCTCAAGCAAGGGTTCATCACAACCAGCGCGGACAAGTTCCTTAATTGGGCGAAGACCGGCTCCATGTGGCCCATGACCTTCGGTCTGGCCTGTTGCGCGGTTGAAATGATGCACGCGGGCGCGGCCCGCTACGACCTGGACCAATTCGGCATCATCTTCCGGCCCAGCCCGCGCCAGTCCGATCTGATGATCGTGGCCGGCACGCTGTGCAACAAGATGGCCCCGGCGCTGCGCAAGGTCTATGACCAGATGCCCGAGCCGCGTTGGGTGGTTTCCATGGGCTCCTGTGCCAACGGCGGCGGTTACTACCACTACTCGTATTCGGTGGTCCGCGGCTGCGATCGCATCGTACCGGTAGACGTCTACGTGCCGGGCTGCCCGCCCACGGCCGAGGCGCTGGTCTACGGCTTGCTGCAAATGCAGAACAAGATCCGTCTGACCAACACGATTGCGCGCTGAGCTTCGCCGCGCCAGGCAGCAGTCTCTGCAGCCGGCCCCTCGAAACCAGCGTATCGGTTCACCTAAGCGTACAAGATGATGACCAGGCTCGAAACCCTGAAAAACAATTTGCAGACCACCCTCGGCGCGGATATCGCCCTGACCGAGGCGTTGGGCGAGCTGACGCTCGAAGTGCCCGCGCAGCAGTGGTTCTCCGTCTGCAACAAGTTGCGCACCGAAGCCGGCCTGCGCTTTGAAACCTGTATCGACCTTTGCGGCGTCGACTACCTGACCTGGGGCAACGGCACGCGCCAGATGCCCGAGGAACCGGTCGCCAAGATCCACCGCGCGCGCTTCGCCGTGGTGGTGCACCTGGTCTCGATCGAGCACAACTGGCGCCTGCGCGTGCGCACCTGGGCCGAGGACGACGAGTTCCCGATCGTCGCATCGCTGATGGAATGCTGGCCGGCCGTGGGCTGGTTCGAGCGCGAAGCCTTCGACCTGTACGGCATCGTCTTCGAAGGCCACCCGGACCTGCGCCGCATCCTCACTGATTACGGCTTCATCGGCCATCCCTTCCGCAAGGACTTCCCGCTGTCCGGCACCGTCGAAATGCGTTACGACCCGGAGCAACGGCGCGTCATTTACCAGCCGGTCACGATCGATCCGCGCGAGATCACGCCGCGCGTGGTCCGCGAAGACTCCTACGGCTTGGGGCGTTAAATCATGGCAGAAATCAAGAACTACACGCTCAACTTCGGTCCTCAGCACCCGGCCGCGCACGGCGTGCTGCGCCTGGTGCTCGAGCTCGACGGCGAAGTCATCCAGCGCGCCGACCCGCACATCGGCCTGCTGCACCGCGCCACCGAAAAGTTGGCCGAACACAAGACCTACATCCAGGCGCTGCCCTACATGGACCGCCTGGACTACGTGTCCATGATGTGCAACGAGCACGCCTACGTCATGGCCATTGAAAAGCTGCTGGGCGTGGAAGCCCCGTTGCGCGCGCAGTACATCCGCGTGATGTTCGACGAGATCACCCGTCTGCTGAACCACCTGATGTCGCTGGGCTCGCACGCGCTGGACGTGGGCGCCATGGCGGTGTTCCTGTATGCCTTCCGTGAACGCGAAGACCTGATGGACTGCTACGAAGCGGTCTCGGGCGCGCGCATGCACGCGGCCTACTACCGTCCGGGCGGCGTTTATCGCGACCTGCCGGACTCGATGCCGCAATACGGCGATACCAGCAAGTACCGCGGCGACAAGGAAATGCGCGTCATGAACGATGCGCGTTCGGGCTCGCTGCTGGATTTCATCGAGGACTTCACCAACCGCTTCCCGGGTTGCGTCGACGAGTACGAAACGCTCCTGACCGACAACCGCATCTGGAAGCAGCGTCTGGTGGGCATCGGCGTGGTTGACCCCGAGCGCGCCAAGGCGCTGGGCTTCACCGGCCCGATGCTGCGCGGTTCGGGCGTGGCCTGGGACCTGCGCAAGATGCAGCCCTACGAAGTCTACGATCTGCTCGATTTCGACATCCCCGTGGGTGTCAACGGCGACTGCTATGACCGCTACCTGGTCCGTATCGCCGAAATGCGTGAAAGCAACCGCATCATCCGCCAGTGCGTGGAGTGGCTGCGCAACAACCCGGGCCCGGTCATGATCGAGAACCACAAGATCGCCCCGCCCAAGCGCACCGCCATGAAGACCAACATGGAAGAGCTGATCCATCACTTCAAGCTCTTCACTGAAGGTTTCCACGTGCCTCCCGGTGAAGCGTACGCCTCGGTGGAACACCCCAAGGGCGAATTCGGCATCTACGCGGTGTCGGACGGCGCCAACAAGCCTTACCGCCTGAAGATTCGGGCGCCCGGTTTCGTCCACCTGCAAGCGCTGGATGAAATGTCGCGCGGTCACATGATCGCCGACGCCGTCACCATCATTGGCACGCAGGACATCGTTTTCGGCGAAATCGATCGCTGATCCGCCCAGACAGTCACGAGCACGCCCGCATAACCCGGATTCAAACTATGCTGCTTTCCGAACAGGCCTACCAGAAAATCGACCGAGAACTCGCGAAGTTCCCGGGCGACCAGCGGCAGTCCGCCATCATGGCCTCGCTTGCCATCGCGCAAGAAGAGAAGGGCTGGTTGGCTACCGAAATCATTGAAGATGTGGCCAACTACATTGGCGTTCCGCCCATCGCGGTCCAGGAAGTCGCCACCTTCTACAACATGTTCGACGTCAAGCCCGTCGGCAAGAACAAGATCGCCGTCTGCACCAACCTGCCCTGTGCCTTGCGCGACGGCGAACGTGCCGGCGACTACCTCAAGCGCAAGCTGGGCGTCGATTACCGCGGCACCACTCCCGACGGCCAGTTCACCCTGGTGGAAGGCGAGTGCATGGGTGCCTGCGGCGATTCACCCGTGCTGATCGTGAACAACAAGCATATGTGCGTGCGCATGACCGAAGAGAAGCTGGACGCGCTGGTCGCGGCCCTCAAGGCGCAAGGAGAGTCGGCATGAACGCGCCCGACCTGTACAAGCAGTTCGCGCAGGGGCTGGACCCCAATCCGCTGAACGACGTTTCCAATTCGATGTGCCTGCATGGCCGGCACATCCAGCCGCAGATCATGGCGGACGTCGACGGCGTCAACTGGCGCCTGGCCGACTACGTCAAGCGCGGCGGCTATGAAGCCCTCAAGAAGATCCTGACCACCGGCATGAAGCCGGAAGACGTGATCGCCGAGGTCAAGGCCTCGGGTCTGCGCGGCCGCGGCGGCGCGGGCTTCCCGACCGGCCTGAAGTGGAGCTTCATGCCGCGCGCCTTCCCCGGCCAGAAGTACCTGGTCTGCAACTCCGACGAAGGCGAGCCCGGCACGTTCAAGGACCGCGACATCCTGCGCTTCAATCCGCACATCGTGATTGAAGGCATGGCGATCGCGGCCTACGCCATGGGCATCAGCGTCGGCTACAACTACATCCACGGCGAAATCTTCGAAGTCTACGAGCGCTTCGAGGAAGCGCTGGAAGAGGCGCGCGCCGCCGGCTTCCTGGGCGACAAGATCCTGGGTTCGGACTACAGCTTCCAGCTGCACGCGTTCCATGGCTATGGCGCCTACATCTGCGGCGAGGAAACCGCGCTGCTGGAATCGCTGGAAGGCAAGAAGGGCCAGCCGCGCTTCAAGCCGCCGTTCCCGGCCAGCTTCGGCCTGTACGGCAAGCCCACCACCATCAACAACACCGAAACCTTCGCGGCGGTGCCCTGGATCATCCGCAACAGCGGCCAGGCCTACCTCGAAGTCGGCAAGCCGAACAACGGCGGCACCAAGCTGTTCTCGATCACCGGCGACGTCGAGCGTCCCGGCAACTACGAGATCCCGCTGGGCACCCCGTTCTCGACCCTGCTGGAGCTGGCGGGCGGCATGCGCGGCGGCAAGAAGCTGAAGGCCGTGATCCCCGGCGGATCCAGCGCCCCGGTGCTGCCGGCCGACATCATCATGGAATGCACGATGGACTATGACTCCATCGCCAAGGCCGGCTCGATGCTGGGCTCCGGCGCAGTGATCGTCATGGACGAAACGCGCTGCATGGTGAAGTCGCTCTTGCGCCTGTCGTACTTCTATTTCGAGGAAAGCTGCGGCCAGTGCACGCCGTGCCGCGAAGGCACCGGCTGGCTCTACCGCATGGTGCATCGCATCGAAAACGGTCACGGCCGTCCGGAAGATCTGGACTTGCTGGACAACGTGGCGGGCAACATCATGGGCCGCACCATCTGCGCCCTGGGTGACGCCGCCGCCATGCCCGTCCGTGGCTTTCTCAAGCATTTTCGCGACGAATTCGCGCACCACATCGAGCATAAGTCTTGTGTGGTCCCGCAATATCTGTAGGTCTCAGGAACAGCAATGGTTGAACTAACCGTCGACGGCAACAAGGTCGAAGTGCCCGAAGGCAGCATGGTCATGCATGCCGCCCAGAAAGTCGGGCTTTACGTGCCGCATTTCTGCTACCACAAGAAACTGTCCATCGCGGCCAACTGCCGGATGTGCCTGGTTGAAGTGGAAAAAGCGCCCAAGGCGCTGCCCGCCTGCGCCACGCCCGTGACCAACGGCATGGTCGTCCACACCTGCTCCGAGAAGGCTCGCGCCGCTCAGAAGTCGGTGATGGAATTCTTGCTCATCAATCACCCGCTCGACTGCCCGATCTGCGATCAGGGCGGCGAATGCCAGTTGCAAGACCTGGCCGTGGGCTACGGCGGCTCTTCCTCGCGTTACCAGGAAGAAAAGCGCGTGGTCTTCCACAAGGACCTGGGTCCGCTGGTTTCCGCCGAGGAAATGAGCCGCTGCATCCACTGCACCCGCTGTGTGCGTTTCGGCCAGGAAATCGCCGGCGTCATGGAACTGGGCATGCTGGGCCGTGGCGAACACTCCGAGATCACGACCTTCGTCGGCCGCTCGATCGAGTCCGAGCTGTCGGGCAACATGATCGACATCTGTCCGGTGGGCGCGCTGACCTCCAAGCCCTTCCGTTACAGCGCGCGCACCTGGGAACTGGCTCGCCGCCGTTCGGTCAGCCCGCACGACAGCCTGGGCGCCAACCTGGTGGTCCAGGTCAAGGGCGACCGCGTCATGCGCGTGGTTCCGTTCGAAGACGAAGCCGTCAACGAATGCTGGATCAGCGACCGCGACCGTTTCTCGTACGAAGGCCTGAACAGCGAAGACCGCCTGTCGGCCCCGATGATCAAGGGCACCGACGGCAAGTGGCAGGAAGCTTCCTGGAGCGACGCGCTTGCCGCCGTGGCCCAGGGTCTGTCCCGCGTGCGCGACAGCTTCGGCGCCGGCCAGATCGGCGCCCTGGCGTCCGAATACGCCACCACCGAGGAATACGCGCTGCTGGGCCGCCTGGTCCGCTCGCTGGGTTCCGAGAACATCGACTTCCGCCTGCGCCAGACGGATGCGGCCTTTGACGCCGCCCTGACTGGTGCACCGTGGCTGGGCATGCCGATCGCCGAGCTCGACAACCTGGACCGCGTCCTGGTGGTCGGTTCGTTCCTGCGCAAGGATCATCCGCTGATGGCGCAGCGTCTGCGCCAGGCTGCCAAGCGAGGCACCCAGATCCTGATGGTCGACAGCGCCGCTGACGATCCCCTGATGCCCATCGCTGCCCGCATCACCGTGGCGCCGTCCGAACTGGCGCGCGCGCTGGCCGAAGTGGCAGTCGCCTTGGCCCAGGCCAAGGAACAGGCCGTGCCGGCCGAGTTCGCCTCGGTCACGCCTGGCGAAAACGCCAAGCTCATCGCCGCCAGCCTGGCATCCGGTGCCAACACCGCCGTGCTGATGGGCAACCTGGCCGTGGCCAGCGCCCAGGCTTCGACGCTGGCCGCCAACGGTCGCGCCGTGGCCGAACTGGCTGGAGGCAAGTTCGGCTTCCTGACTTCTGGCGGCAACACCGTTGGTGGTTACCTGGCCGGCGCCATTCCGGGCAAGGGCGGCAAGAACGCCGCCGCCATGCTGGCCGAGCCGCTGAAGGCCTACGTGGTCCTGCACGCGGAACCGCTGCTGGATGCCGACAACGGCCAGCAAGCCATCGCCGCGCTGCGCGGGGCGCAGTTCGCGGTGGCCCTGACGCCTTACCGTTCGGCTGCCGCCGAGTGGGCCGACGTCATGCTGCCGGTGTCGCCGTTCACGGAGACCTCGGGCACGTACGTCAACGCGCAAGGCCTGGCCCAGAGCTTCAAGGGTACGGTCACGCCGTTCGGCCAGACCCGTCCGGGCTGGAAGGTCCTGCGCGTGCTGGGCAACGTCCTGCACCTGGCCGGCTTCGACGACGAGACCTCCGAATCCGTGCGCGACGCCGCGCTGGCGGGCGGCATCGAAGGCCGCCTGTCCAACGAGATCAAGGCCCCGCTGGGCCTGGGCCAGGCCGCCACCGGCCTGGAGCGCGTCGCCGACGTGCCGATCTACCGTACCGACGCCATGGTCCGCCGTTCGGAGCCGCTGCAAGCGGCCCCGGCCTCGAAGAAGCCGGCTGCCGCCATGAACGGCCGCACGCTCACCAGCCTGGGCCTGACGGCCGGTGTCAAGGTGCGCGTGTCGGGCGGGCAGGGCGCCGTCGAACTCGAAACCGTGCAGGACGATGCCGTGGCCGACCGCGCCGTGCGCATCTCCGCAGCCTTTGAAAACACCGCAGCCCTGGGTGGCGCATTCGGTCAAATCAGCGTGGAGCGTGCCTGATGGAATGGCTTAATGTTCTTGAGAGCCAGGGTACGGCATTGCTGGGCCCGACGGTCTGGATGGTCCTCTGGACCCTCATCAAGATTGTGGTCATCGCCGTGCCCATCATTCTGTGCGTGGCTTACCTGACGTACTGGGAACGCAAGATGATCGGCGCCATGCACGTGCGCTTCGGTCCGAACCGCGTCGGTTTCCGGGGGCTGCTGCAGCCGTTCGCCGACGTGTTCAAGCTGCTGACCAAGGAAGTGGTGGTTCCGTCGCAGGCCAACAAGGTGCTGTTCATCGTGGCCCCCGTGGTCACGCTGATGCCGGCGCTGGCCGCCTGGGCGGTAGTGCCGTTCGGCCCGGACGTGGTCCTGGCCAACGTCAATGCCGGCCTGCTGTACATCATGGCCATCACGTCCATCGGCGTGTACGGCGTGATCGTGGCGGGCTGGGCCTCCAACTCCAAGTACGCCTTCCTGGGCGCGCTGCGCGCTTCCGCGCAGATGCTGTCATACGAACTGGCCATCGGCTTCGTGCTGGTGACGGTGCTGCTGGTGTCCGGCAGCCTGAACATGTCCGAGATCGTGCATGTGCAGAACCGCGGCTGGTTCGCCGACAAGGGCCTGACGTTCCTGTCCTGGAACTGGCTGCCGCTGTTGCCGCTGTTCGTGATCTACGTGATCTCGGCCGTGGCTGAAACCAACCGCCACCCGTTCGACGTGGTGGAAGGCGAATCCGAAATCGTGGCCGGCCACATGGTCGAATACTCGGGCATGGCGTTCGCGCTGTTCTTCCTGGGCGAATACGCCAACATGATCCTGCTGTCCTGCATGGCTTCGATCATGTTCCTGGGCGGCTGGGCTTCGCCGATCGACATCGCGCCGCTGACCTGGATTCCGGGTTGGATCTGGCTGGGTCTCAAGACGTTTTTCGTGGTCTCGTTGTTCGTGTGGTTCCGTGCGTCGTTCCCGCGCTACCGCTATGACCAGATCATGCGCTTGGGTTGGAAAATCTTCATCCCGCTGACCGGCGTTTGGCTGGTCGTGGTGGCGATCTGGATGCAGACGCCCTGGAACATTTGGCGCTAAGCCGCCAGGCAGAGGCAGGATATGGAAGCGATCAAGGATTTCTTCGGCAGCCTGATGCTGACCGAGTTGCTCAAGGGCATGCGCCTGACGGGCAAGTATTTCTTCAAGCGCAAGGTCACCTTGCGCTACCCCCAGGAAAAGACGCCTGCGTCGCCGCGTTTCCGTGGCCTGCACGCGCTGCGCCGCTACCCCAACGGGGAAGAGCGCTGCATCGCGTGCAAGCTGTGTGAAGCCGTGTGCCCCGCGCTGGCGATCACGATCGAGTCGGATCAACGCGATGACGGCACCCGCCGCACCACGCGCTACGACATCGACCTGACCAAGTGCATTTTCTGCGGCTTCTGTGAGGAAAGCTGCCCCGTGGACTCCATCGTGGAAACGCATATCCACGAATACCACGGCGAAAAGCGCGGCGACCTGTATTTCACCAAAGACATGCTGCTCGCCGTGGGCGACCGCTATGAAGCCGACATCGCCCGCCGCCGGGCCGAAGACGCTCCCTATCGTTGAAGCCCAGGACCTGATCCATGACTTTTACTACTGTCCTGTTCTACATACTGGCCGCCGTGCTGGTGATCGCGGCGTTCCGCGTGATCACCGCGCGCAGCCCGGTCACCGCCGTCCTGCACCTGATCCTGGCGTTCTCCAACGCGGCCATGCTGTGGATGCTGCTGGGCGCCGAGTTCCTCGCGCTGCTGCTGGTGCTGGTGTACGTGGGCGCCGTGATGGTGCTCTTCCTCTTCGTCGTGATGATGCTGGATATCCGCATGGATACCCTGCGCCAAGGCATGAAGACCTATCTGCCGCTGGGCCTGATCATCGGTCTGGTGATGGTGCTGGAAATGGCCTTCGTGCTGGGTTCGACCTGGTACGGCGCGGGCCCGCAAGCCCCGGTCGCCGGCGACTACAACAACGCCCGAGCGCTGGGCGAAGCCATGTACACGCAGTACATCTACGCCGTTGAAGTGGGCGCCGCGCTGCTGCTGGTGGGCATGGTCGCCGCCATCGCGCTGACCCTGCGCCGCCGCCGCGACGTGAAGTACAACGACCCGGTGGCCGCCGTCCGCGTGCGTGCGAAGGACCGTTTCCGTCTGGTGAGCATGCCCGCCCAGAGCGAGCGCGCCCAGGCGCACAACGGCACCCCGACCGCCGCCGCGCCCCAAGGAGAACAAAAATGACGCTGACGCTGGCCCACTATCTGATCCTCGGGGCGATCCTGTTCGCCATCGGGATCTTCGGCATCTTCCTGAACCGCCGCAACCTGATCATTCTCCTGATGTCCATCGAGCTGGTGCTCCTGGCCGTCAACATGAACTTCGTGGCGTTCTCCAGCTGGTTCGGCGACACCGCCGGCCAGGTGTTCGTGTTCTTCATCCTGACCGTGGCCGCCGCCGAAGCGGCGATCGGCCTGGCCATCCTGGTGCTGCTGTTCCGCAACCTGAACACGATCAACGTTGACGAACTCGATCGCCTGAAGGGCTGAACGGGGTATTGGAAGAAAATGTCTAGCTCACCCAATCTCTACTTGCTCATCGCGCTGGCTCCGCTGGCCGGGGCAATTCTCGCGGGCCTCTTTGGCACCGGGTTCCTGGGCCGTCCCATCGGCCGCCGTGCGTCGCACATGATCACCATCCTGGGCGTGCTCATCTCCACCATCGGTTCGGTGGTGGTGTTGAACGACGTGCTCAACGGCCTGCGCTTCGACGGCGCGGTCTACACCTGGAGCCTGATCGGCCAGACCAAGCTGGAAATCGGCTTCCTGATCGATCCGCTGTCGGCCATGATGATGGTCGTGGTGACTTCGGTGTCGCTGATGGTGCACATCTACACCATTGGCTACATGGCGGATGATCCCGGTTACCAGCGCTTCTTCTCCTACATCTCGCTGTTCACGTTCTCCATGCTGATGCTGGTGATGTCGAACAACATGGTGCAGCTGTTCTTCGGCTGGGAAGCGGTGGGCCTGGTGTCGTACCTGCTGATCGGCTTCTGGTACACCCGCCCCACGGCGATCTTCGCCAACATGAAGGCGTTCCTGATCAACCGCGTCGGCGACTTCGGCTTCGTGCTGGGCATCGGCCTGCTGTTTGCCTACGCCGGCACCATGCACTACGGCGAAGTCTTCGCCCAGGCCGACAAGCTGGCCACCCTGACGCTGCCCGGTTCCGACTGGATGCTGCTGACGGTCGCCTGCATCTGCCTGTTCATCGGCGCCATGGGCAAATCGGCCCAAGTTCCGCTGCACGCCTGGCTGCCTGACTCGATGGAAGGCCCGACCCCGATTTCCGCGCTGATCCACGCCGCCACCATGGTGACGGCCGGCATCTTCATGGTCGCGCGCTTTTCGCCGCTGTTCGAACTCTCCGACGTGGCGCTGTCCTTCATCATCGTGATCGGCGCCATCGGCGCGCTGTTCCTGGGCATCCTGGGCATCATCCAGAACGACATCAAGCGCGTGGTCGCGTACTCCACGCTGTCGCAGTTGGGCTACATGACGGTCGCGCTGGGCGCCTCGGCCTACTCGGTCGCGATCTTCCACCTGATGACGCACGCGTTCTTCAAGGCGCTGCTGTTCCTGGGCGCGGGCTCCGTCATCATCGGCATGCACCATGACCAGGACATCCGCAACATGGGCGGCCTGCGCAAGTACATGCCCATCACCTGGATCACCTTCCTGCTGGGCACGCTGGCCCTGGTCGGCACGCCGTTCTTCTCGGGCTTCTACTCGAAGGAACACATCATCGAGGCCGCCGGCGCCGCAAACGTCTGGGGCGCGAACTTCGCGTACTACTCGACCCTGATTGGCGTGTTCGTGACGTCGCTGTACTCGTTCCGCGTGTACTTCCTGGTCTTCCACGGCAAGGAACGCTTCGACACCACCGGTCATGGCCACGGCCACGATGATCATCACGCAGCCGACGTCGACCACGAGCCGGATGGCCATGGCCATCATGGCACGCCGCACGAGTCGCCCTGGGTGGTCACGCTGCCGCTGGTGCTGCTGGCGATCCCGTCGGTCATCATCGGTGCCCTGGTGGTCGATCCGATGCTGTTCGGCAAGTTCTTCGACGGCGTCATCAAGGTCCTGCCGCAGCATCCCGCGATGCACGAGCTGCACGAAGAGTGGCACGGTTGGGTGGCCTTCGGCCTGCACGCCTTCCAGACGGTTCCGTTCTGGCTGGTCGTGGCGGGCGCCGTCACCGCCTGGTACTGCTACCTGATCAATCCCAAGGTTCCGGCCAAGATCAAGTCCAGCCTGTCCGGCATCAACAAGGTGCTTGAGAACAAGTACTACGTGGATTGGGTCAACGAGCAGATCATCGCCCGCGGCCTGCGCTGCCTGGGCCGTGGCCTGTGGCAGACCGGCGACCGCGGCATCATCGATGGCCTGTTGATCAACGGCAGCGCCCGTGTGGTGGGCTGGGTGGCAGCGGTCAGCCGTCACCTGCAGTCCGGCTTCATCTATCACTACGCGTTCGCGATGATCATCGGCATCATGGCGCTGGTGACTTTCTTTGTGCTGATTCCCCAATGATGGCAAGCGAGATGGCATCCAACACTTTCCCCTGGCTCACGCTTGCGATCTTTGTCCCGATCGTATTCGGCCTGCTGGTGCTGGCGGTGGGCCGTGACGACCGTCCCGGCCTGACGCGCGGCCTGTCGCTCGTCGGCGCAATCGCCGGTTTCCTCGTCACTATTCCGCTCTACACCGGTTTCGACTCCACCACGGCCAAGATGCAGTTCGTGGAGAAAACCTCCTGGATCGAGGCTTTCAACGTCAACTACCACCTGGGCATCGACGGCATCTCGATGTGGTTCGTGCTCCTGACGGCCTTCATCACCATCATCGTGGTGCTGGCCGGCTGGGAAGTCATCACCAGCCGCGTCGCCCAGTACATGGCCGCCTTCCTGATCCTGTCGGGTCTGATGGTGGGCGTGTTCTGCGCGCTGGACGGCATGCTGTTCTACGTGTTCTTCGAAGCCACGCTGATCCCGATGTACATCATCATCGGCGTCTGGGGCGGCCCGAACCGCGTTTACGCAGCGTTCAAATTCTTCTTGTACACGCTGATGGGCTCGCTGCTGACGCTGGTCGCCTTCGTGTACCTGTGGAACGTCTCGGGCGGTTCGTTCGACATCCTGACCTGGCAGCAGACCAAGCTGGGCTACACCCCGCAGATCCTGATCTTCGTGGCCTTGCTGGCGGCCTTCGCCGTCAAGGTGCCGATGTGGCCGGTCCATACGTGGTTGCCCGACGCCCACGTCGAAGCGCCCACGGGCGGTTCCATCGTGCTGGCCGCGATCATGCTGAAGCTGGGCGCCTACGGTTTCCTGCGCTTCTCGCTGCCGATCGCTCCGGACGCCTCGCACAGCCTGGCAGGCATGATGATCACGCTGTCTCTGATCGCCGTGATCTACATCGGCCTGGTCGCGATCGTCCAGGACGACATGAAGAAGCTGGTGGCCTATTCGTCGGTGGCCCACATGGGTTTCGTGACGCTGGGTTTCTTCATCTTCAACACGGCTGGCGTCGAAGGCGCCATCGTGCAGATGATCTCGCACGGCTTCGTGTCGGGCGCCATGTTCATGTGTATCGGCGTGCTCTATGACCGCATGCACTCGCGCCGCATCGCCGATTACGGCGGCGTGGTCAACGTCATGCCGCGTTTCGCCACCTTCTTCATCCTGTTCTCGATGGCCAACAGCGGCCTGCCGGCCACCAGCGGTTTCGTCGGCGAGTTCATGGTGATCATGGGCGCGGTCGAGCACAACTTCTGGATCGGCCTGCTGGCGGCTACCGCCCTGATCCTCGGCGCTTCGTATTCGCTGTGGATGGTCAAGCGCGTGGTCCTGGGCGACGTCGCCAACGACCACGTGCGCGAGCTGACCGATATCAACCGCCGCGAGTTTGTGATTCTTGGCGTGATGGCGATCGCCGTGTTGTACATGGGGATCTATCCCAAGCCCTTTACCGACGTGATGCACGTTTCGGTGGAGGCCCTGCTGCAACACGTTGCCGTCTCGAAACTGTAAGACAAGACAATGATGCAATCCCAAATCGATTTCGCCCTGGCGACACCGGAAATCCTCCTGCTGGTTTTCGGCCTGGCTATCCTGCTCGTCGACGCGGTCAGCAATCACCCCGAGCGCAAGCCGACGTTTCTGCTGACCATGCTTGCATTGGGCGTGCTGACCGTCGTGTCGGCCCTGCAATGGAAGAACGGCGTTGTTGGTTCGACCTTCAACGGCCTGTACGTCACCGACGAACTGTCGCATCTGCTCAAGATCGCGTCCTATATCGCCGTCGCCGCGACCCTGGTCTATGGCCGCGTCTACGCGCAACTGCGCGACATGATGCGCGGCGGCGAGCTTTACGTCCTGACGCTGTTCGCGCTGCTGGGCCAGATGGTCATGATCTCCTCCGGGAACCTGATCTCCATCTACCTGGGCCTGGAGCTGATGTCGCTGGCGCTGTACGCGCTGATCGCGCTGCGCCGCGACAACGTCGTCGCCACCGAAGCCGCCATGAAGTACTTTGTGCTGGGCGCGCTGGCCTCGGGCTTCCTGCTGTACGGCATGTCCATGGTCTACGGCGCCACCGGTCATCTGGATCTGGCTGAAGTCTCCAAGGTCATCGCAGCGGGCAAGGCCGAGAAGCTGGCCCTGGTGTTCGGCATCGTGTTCCTGGTGTCGGGCCTGGCGTTCAAGCTCGGCGCCGTGCCGTTCCACATGTGGGTTCCTGACGTTTACCAGGGTTCGCCCACCGCCGTGACGCTGATCCTGGGCGCTGCGCCCAAGCTGGCCGCCTTCGCCATCACGCTGCGCCTGCTGGTCGACGGCCTGCACGGCCTGGCTGCCGACTGGCAGCCGATGCTGATGATCCTGGCCGTACTGTCGCTGGCCATCGGTAACCTGACCGCCATCGCGCAGACCAACTTCAAGCGCATGCTGGCCTACTCGACCATCTCGCACATGGGCTTCGTGCTGCTGGGCCTGATGTCGGGTTCGGTCGCGGGCAAGCCGGAACTGTCGTCCGCCGCCTACGGCGCCTCGCTGTTCTACATGCTGACCTACGTGCTGACCACGCTGGCCAGCTTCGGCATCGTGCTGCTGCTGTCGCGCCAGGGCTTCGAGTGCGAGCACATCGACGACCTGAAGGGCCTGAACCGCCGCAGCCCGTGGCACGCCGCCATCGTCCTGCTGCTGATGTTCTCGCTGGCCGGCATTCCGCCGCTGGTGGGCTTCTACGCCAAGCTGGCAGTGCTGCAGGCGCTGATCAGCGCCGGCCACGTGACGCTGGCCGTGATAGCGGTGATGTTCTCGCTGATCGGCGCGTTCTACTATCTGCGCGTGGTCAAGGTCGTGTACTTCGACGAGCCGGCCGCCGATGCCGCCCCGATGGTCGCCACCTGCGGCCAGCGCGGCGTGCTGTCGGTCAACGGCGCGCTGATCCTGATCCTGGGCATCCTGCCGGGCGGCCTGATGGCCCTGTGCGTGCAGGCCATCCGCAGCTCGCTCAGCCTGTAAACGGAAAACGGGGCCATGAACCAGACTCTGGCGGTATGGCTGTTGATCGCGCTGGCCCTGGTCAGCGCGAATCTCCCGTTCCTGACGGAGCGGGTCTTCGCCGTCATGCCCTGGAAGCAGGGCGGGGTGGCGGCGGTCAAGCCGTTCTGGATGCGCCTGATCGAAGTGCTGGTGTTCTACGCCATCGTCGGCGCCTTGGGTTTCGCGTTCGAATCGACCCTGGGCAACCGCTTTTCCCAGACTTGGGAGTTCTACGCGATCACCTTGAGCCTGTATCTGGTGCTGGCTTATCCGGGGTTCGTGTACCGTTATCTGTTCAAGCGGCATCCCCGGCTGCGCGCCTGAAGGCAGCCTGCTTCATCCATCAAAAACGCCCCGTGGGGCGTTTTTTTTGCGATATAGGGGAATGTCCTAGCCCACGCCGTCCAGCTCCTCTGACGGTCTCCCCGCCATTGCCAGTGGCATTCCCAGGCTTAGCGGTATCGCTCGTGGTGGGCGGGGCTGGAGTTCGTCGCGCTGTCGAAGTGCTAGTCGAAACCTATCTGTATTTAGTGTTGTTTTTTTTCATTTCATGTGAGTGAAAAGTCATTTTTCAGGTTCCGTTCAGCGCCCGAGTTCACAATCGCAACCGGTAGAAAAACAAGAATCGTTGCTATTTACATTCGGAGAAGCTGGTTTGAAGCCCCAAGATACGTATTCGCTGAATACGCTCACGACCTCCCTGGCCGCCGCTATTGCGGTCCCCGCGCTGTTTATCAGCCCTTACGCCGCCGCCCAATCCGCGGATTCGGGCGTGACGCAACTTGCGCCCGTGCGGGTGGAGGGTGAGGGGTCGTCGTACCAGACCTCTACGGCACAGTCGCCCAAGTTCACGGCGCCTTTGCTGGACACTCCGCGCACCGTCCAGGTCGTGCCCAAGCAAGTGATCCAGGACCAGGCTGCGTCCACGCTGCAGGATGTGCTGCGCAACTCCCCCGGGATCACGTTCGGCGCGGGCGAAGGCGGCCGCCCGGGCGGCGACCTGCCCATCATCCGCGGCCAGAACTCCGCCGGCAGCATTTTCCTGGACGGCATCCGCGACTCCAGCACGCAGGTGCGCGATACCTTCAACCTGGAACAGGTTGAAGTCATCAAGGGGCCGGACTCGGTCTATTCCGGCCGCGGCGGCGCGGGCGGCAGCATCAACATGGTCAGCAAGACGCCCAAGTCCACCGACTTCACTGAAGCCACGGCGCAGATCGGCACGGACAACAACTACCGCGCGACGATCGACAGCAACTGGCGCCTGGCCGACAAGGCCGCGTTCCGCCTGAACGTCATGGGTAACAAGGGCGACGCGCCCGGCCGTGACGACGCGGTGGACTTCGAGCGTTGGGGCGTGGCGCCGTCGCTGACGCTGGGCGTGGGTACGCCGACGCGCATCACGCTGAGCTACTACCACTACCAAGACGACAGCATGCCGGATTACTCCATCCCGTATGACCCGAAGACGGGCCAGCCGGTGACGGAGACCATGGGTGTAAGCCGCAAGAGCTTCTACGGGCTGACCGGCCGCGACTTCATGAAGACGCGCGACGACGTGGCGACCGTGGATTTCCAGCACGACTTCTCGGACAAGCTGCAGCTGCGCAACGTGACCCGCTATGGCCGTGGCACGACCGATTTCGCCGCGACCAACCCTGACGACAGCAAGGGCAACATCCCGAACGGTCTGGTGTACCGGGCGCTCAAGTCGGGCTATTACGTCACCAAGAGCTTTGCCAACCAGACCAACCTGACCGGCGAATTCGATACCGGCAGCCTGAAGCACTCGTTCGACCTGGGCTTCGAGTACAGCAACATCAAGCAGGACAAGGACAGCTACACCGAGTCGGGCGTTCCTGCCGGAACCAGCGGTTGCGTGACCGGCACGGCGAACGGCAAGAATACCTATGCCAACCCGGCGCTCTGCGCCTCGTTGTGGGATCCGAATCCGGGTACCTACTACCCGGGCCACCTGCAGCGCAACAACAATCCGGCGCGCTACAACACGGATACGGTTGCGCTCTACGGCTTCGACACGATCAAGTTCAACGAGCAATGGCAGGCCAGCCTGGGTCTGCGCTGGGATAACTACCGCACCAGCGGCAGCAACATTGCCAAGGGCCGCAACGACCCGGCCAGCACGCCAGCGTTCTACAGCACCAGCCGCGAGGACAATCTCTTCAACTACCAGGTCGGCTTGGCCTATAAACCGGCGCCCAATGGCACCATCTATGCTACCTACGGCACCTCGTCCACGCCGTCCGCCATCGCTTCCAGCGCGATCAGCGACGCCGTGTCGGTCACGAGCCAGTCGCTCGAGCCGGAAAAGAGCCGCACGGTGGAATTGGGCACGAAGTGGCAGGTGTTCGATGACCGCCTGACGCTGTCGGCGGCGGCCTTCCAGGACATCCGCAAGAACACCAGCGTCGCCGTCTCGGCCACCGAGACCGCGCAGGTCGGCGAAGCCAAGGTGCGTGGCATCGAACTGGGCTTCTCGGGCAGCATCACGCCCAAGTGGAACGTGTTTGGCGGCTACACCTTCATGAACAGCGAAATGACCAAGGGCGCCTACAACAGCGGCGCCGTGGGCCAGGACCTGCCGAACACCCCGCGCAATGCCTTCAGCCTGTGGACCACCTACAAGGTGCTGCCCAAGCTGACAGTGGGCGGCGGCGCATACTACGTGGACAAGGTGTACGGGAATTCGGATTCGACCAAGAACGCGGACGGCACGCCCAAGGCGCGCTGGGTGCCTTCCTACTGGCGCTTCGACGCCATGGCGGCGTACGAGTTCAACGACCACATGTCGGCGCAGTTGAACGTGCTGAACATTTTCGACGAAACGTACTACACCAAGGCCTATGCGGCGCACTACGCGGCGCTGGGCACGGGCCGGGCCGCGCTGCTCTCGCTGCGTGTGCGGTACTGATACCTTGCTGCAATGAAAAAAGCCACCGCGAGGTGGCTTTTTTCATGTCTGGGCCGGGTGCTGGCGCCCGGTGTGGTCTGATCAACTCTCGAACCAGTTCAGCACCCCATCCAACCCAGACACATTGAGCGCGTAGCGCGTCTGTTGACGCACCAGCGGCTTGGCGTGGTAGGCGACCGGGAAGCCGGCGATGCCCAGCATCTTCAGGTCGTTGGCGCCGTCGCCCATGGCGATGATCTGTTCCTGGGAGGCGCCATGCTGGCGCGCGAATTCGCGCAGATGGGCTTCCTTGGCGTCGGCGTCCAGGATGTCCCCCAACACCTTGCCGGTCAGTACGCCGTTGGCGATTTCCAGGGTGTTGGCGTGCGCGCTGTCCAGGTTCAGGCGCTGGCGCAGGCGCTCCGTGAAGAAGGTGAAGCCGCCGGAGACCAGCAGCACCTTGATGCCGGCGGCCTGGGCCGTGGTGATCAGGCGTTCGGCGCCGGGATTCAGGCGCAGCTTGTCCGCATAGACCTGTTCCAGCGCGTCGGCCGGCACGCCTTCGAGCAGGGCGACGCGGCGGCGCAGGCTTTCCGAGAAGTCCTTGATTTCGCCGCGCATGGCGGCCTCAGTGATTTCGGAGACCTTGTCCTTCAGGCCCGCGACGCCGGCGATCTCGTCGATGCATTCGATGTTGATCAGCGTGGAGTCCATGTCCATGGCCAGCACCTTGCATGCCGACAGCTTCAGGCCCGCGGGCAGGAAGGCGGTGTCGACGCCATGGCGCTCGGCCCAAGCGACGACTTCGGCGCGGGTGGTCTCGTCGTGCTGCACGTCGAGCAGGCGGGCGGCGGTGGCGCTGATGCGCGCCACGCCCTGCGCCTGGGCCAGGGCCGCCAGCTGTTCCGCGTGTTCCACGGTCAGGCCGGGGGATTGGACGACAAGGTGATGGGTAGTCATAAAAATCAGTGTGGTTGGACGGTTACTTCAGGGCGCGCAGCACGGCGCGGACGGCGTCGGCGCGGGCCGGGATCTGCGCGGCCTTGATCTCAACCCGCAATTTATCCTGTCCCGCCAGTTTGATGTGGCGCTGGCGCTGCACCAGTTCGATGATCTTGGCCGGATCGACCGAGGTCTTGGGGCCGAATTGCAGCAGCGCCTGGGTTTCGCTGGCGTCGATCTTGACGATGCCCAGGGGCTGGGCGGCCAGGCGCAAGCGGTGCGTGGCCAGCAGCGTCTGCGCGGCCTCGGGCAGCTTGCCGAAGCGGTCGATCAGTTCTTCCTGGATGTGGATCAGGTCGTCTTCGTCCGCGGCGTGCGCCAGGCGCTTGTAGATGCCCAGGCGGGCATGGACATCGGCGCAATAGTCGGACGGCAGCAGCGCCGGGGCGTGCAGGTTGACTTCGCAGGCCAGGTTGAAGGGGGCATCCAGGTCGGGCTCTTCGCCGGCGCGCAGTGCGCGGACTGCTTCGTTGAGCATCTCGTTGTACATCGAGAAACCCACTTCCTGGATGTTGCCCGACTGCGAATCGCCCAGCACCTCGCCCGTGCCCCGGATTTCCAGGTCGTGCATGGCCAGGTAGAAGCCGGAGCCCAGCTCTTCCATGGCCTGGATGGCTTCCAGGCGCTTCTTGGCGTTGTTGGTGATGGCGTCTTCGCCCGGTGTCAGCAGGTAGGCATAGGCCTGGTGGTGGGAGCGCCCGACGCGGCCGCGCAACTGGTGCAGCTGGGCCAGCCCGAAGCGGTCGGCCCGGTGGATCACGATGGTGTTGGCGCTGGGCACGTCGATGCCGGTTTCGATGATGGTGGTGCACAACAGCACGTTGTAGCGCTGCTGGTAGAAGCCCTTCATCACCTGTTCCAGTTCGCGCTCGGGCATCTGGCCGTGGGCCACGGCGATGCGGGCCTCGGGCACCAGCTCTTCCAGGCGGGCGCGGCGGTTGTGGATGGTCTCGACCTCGTTGTGGAGGAAGTAGCACTGGCCGCCGCGCTTGAGTTCGCGCAAGAGCGCTTCGCGCAGGGTGCTGCCGTCTTCGCGCCGCACGAAGGTCTTGATGGCCAGGCGCTTTTGCGGCGCGGTGGCGATGACGGAGAAGTCGCGTATGCCTTCCAGCGACATGCCCAGCGTGCGCGGGATGGGCGTGGCGGTCAGGGTCAGCACGTCGACCTCGGCGCGTAGCGCCTTCAGCGCTTCCTTCTGGCGCACGCCGAAGCGGTGTTCCTCGTCGATGATGACCAGGCCCAGGCGCTTGAACTTCACGTCCTTGGACAGGATCTTGTGGGTGCCGATGACGATGTCGACGCGGCCGTCGTTGATGCCTTCGACGGCGGCGGACACTTCCTTGGCCGAGCGGAAGCGCGACAGCTCCACCACCTTCACGGGCCAGTCGGCGAAGCGGTCGGAGAAGGTCTGGGCGTGCTGCTCGGCCAGCAGCGTGGTGGGGCAGAGCAGGGCGACCTGCTTGCCGTTGGCCACGGCCAGGAAGGCGGCGCGCAGGGCGACCTCGGTCTTGCCGAAGCCCACGTCGCCGCAGACCAGGCGGTCCATGGGGCGGCCGGAGGTCATGTCGGCGATGACGGCTTCGATGGCGGCGGCCTGGTCGACCGTTTCTTCAAAGCCAAAGCCTTCGGCGAAGGCCTGGTAGTCGTTGAGCGGCAGGTTGAAGGCATAGCCCTCGCGCGCGGCGCGCTGGGCATACAGGGCCAGCAGTTCGGCGGCGGTGTCGCGGACCTGGCGGGCGGCCTTGCGGCGTGCCTTGTCCCACTGGCCGGAGCCCAACTGGTGCAGGGGCGCGGCCTCCGGATCGGCGCCGCTGTAGCGGGCGATCACGTGCAGCTGCGACACCGGCACGTACAGGGTGCTGCCGTTGGCGTATTCGAGATGGAGGAATTCCATCCCGCCTTCGCCCATGTCCATGTTGACCAGGCCGTGGTAGCGGCCGATGCCGTGCTGCGCATGGACCACGGGGTCGCCCGCGCGCAGCTCGGACAGGTCGCGCACCATGGCTTCGACGTTGCTGGCGCGTTCCTGGTCGCGCTTGCCGCGACGGCCGGTGGTGGCCAGGCCGGGGTACAGGTCGTTTTCGGTGAGGAAGGCCAGATTGGCCTGGGGCAGGCCGAAGCCGGTGGACAGCGGCGCGGCGACGATGCCGAAATGGGCGTCCGAGGCCAGGAAGGCTTCGATGGTGTCGGGTTGCGCGTCCGGGGTGACGCCGAACTCGTTCAGCATCTGCACCAGGGTCTCGCGCCGGCCGGCGGAGTCGGCGCACAGCAGCACGCGCGTCTGGCCGCCCTGCACCAGCGCGCGCAGCTTGGCGATGGGATCCTCGGAGCGGCGCGCCACGCTCACGTCGGGCGCCGCGCGGAAGTCGGGGTGCGGCTGGCCGGCAGTGAGCGACAGCCGGCGGAAGTCCTTCAGTCGGGCGTAGAGCGCCTCGTTGTCCAGGAACAGCTCGGACGGCGGCAGCACCGGCCGTTCGCGGTCGCTTTTCAGGAAGCCGTAGCGGCTGGACGTGTCCTGGTTGAAGCGCTGGATGGCGTCGTCGATGTCGCCCACGGTGACGGTGACCGTGCCTTGCGTCAGGTAGTCGAACAGGGTCGCCGTTTCTTCGAAGAAGAGCGGCAGGTAGTACTCGACGCCGGCGAACGGGATGCCGTTGCCGATGTCCTTGTAGGGCAGGGCGCGCGACGGATCGCCCTCGAAGACCTCGCGGAAGCGCGCCCGGAAACGGTTGCGCGCGTCCTCGTCCATGGGGAACTCGCGGCCGGGCAGCAGTTGCACTTCGCGCATCGGATACAGGCTGCGCTGCGTGTCCACGTCGAAGCTGCGGATGGTCTCGATTTCGTCGTCGAACAGGTCCAGGCGGTAGGGCACCACCGAACCCATGGGGAACAGGTCGATCAGGCCGCCGCGCAGGCAGAACTCGCCCGGCGCGGTCACCTGGGTGACGTGGTTGTAGTTGGCCAGCGTCAACTGGGCACGCAGCGCGGCTTCGTTGAGCTTGTCCTTTTGCTTGAAGGAAAAGGTGTAGGCCGCCAGGAACGCGGGCGGCGCCAACCGGTACAGCGCGGTGGTGACCGGCACCGTCAGCACGTCCACCGACTTCGTCATCAGCGAGTGCAGCGTGTGCAGGCGTTCCGAAATCAGGTCCTGGTGCGGCGAGAAGGCGTCGTAGGGCAGCGTTTCCCAGTCGGGCAACTGGCGCACGCGCAGGTCCGGCGCGAACAGCTGGATTTCCTCGGCCAGGCGCTGGGCCTCGACGGGCTCGGCGGTCAGGATGACCAGCGGCGCCGACGCCTGCCGCGCCAGATCCGCCAGCAGCCAGGCGTCGCCGGAACCCGGCGGACGCGGCTGGGCATAGCGCGCGCC
>NZ_JADIJM010000042.1:0-28409 GCF_017355315.1 Achromobacter sp. SD115
CGCAATCTCCATGGGCGAAGACTATTACGTCATCGATCCTGACCGGTGCACCGAATGCGTGGGCCATCACGACGAGCCGCAATGCAAGGTGGTCTGCCCGGTAGAGTGCATCGAGCTCCACCCGCAATGGAAAGAAGGCCAGGAACAGCTCATGGCCAAGTACCGCCGCCTGACCGGTGCCGCATGAGCGACGCCGCGCAGTCCAGTATCGACCTTCCTCCTTCCCGCCACCACGCCCGCCGCGACCTGTCCGCATCGGCCATCGCCGCCGGCCTGGTCGCCGTCCTGGTCAGCTTCGGCGGCACCGCCGTGCTGATGGTGCAGGCTGGCCATACCGCGGGCCTGGATTCGGCCCACATCGGCTCCTGGATCGGCTCGCTCAGCCTGGCGTTCGGGCTGGGCGGCGCCGTGTACAGCCTGCGCACGGGCCTGCCCATCGTCATGGCCTGGTCCACGCCCGGCGCGGCCTTGCTGGTCACCGCGCTGGCAGGCGTTCCGTTCAACGAAGCCATCGGCGCCTTCATCCTGGCGGCCGCGCTGACGCTGGCCTGCGGCGTGTTCGGCTGGATCGATCCCATCCTGCGCCGCATCCCCGGCGAAATCGCCGCCGCCATGCTGGCGGGAGTGCTGCTCAATTTCGGCATGGGCGTCTTCAGCAACATCAAGCAGCAGCCCGCGCTGGTGCTGGCGATGTGCGCCGCCTATCTGCTGTGCCGGCGCTGGGCGCCGCGCTACGCGGTGCTGGTCGTCATGCTGGTGGCCATCGCCATCGCCTTCGGGCTGAACCTGATCCAGCTGGACCTGCTGGACTGGCGCCTCACTGAATTCGTCTGGACCACGCCAGCCTTCAGCGCGCAGGCCGCGGTCAGCCTGGGTATTCCGCTGTTCATCGTCGCGATGGCATCGCAGAACCTGCCTGGCCTGGCCATCCTGCAAGCGGCCGGCTACCAGCCGCCCGCCTCGCGCCTGGTGGCGGCCACCGGCCTGCTGGGCCTGCTGGCCGCGCCCTTCGGCGCGCACAGCGTCACGATGGGCGCCATCAGCGCCGCCATCTGCACCGGTCCCGAAGCGCATGCGGACCCGTCCAAGCGCTACATCGCCGCCGCCACCTACGGCTTGGGCTATGTCGTGCTGAGCGTCGTTGCCGGCGCCGTGGCCGTCTTCTTCCAGGCCTTGCCCGCCGCCCTGCTGGCCGCGTTGGCCGGGCTGGCGCTGTTGGGCACCATCATGGGCGGTATGGCCGCGGCCATGGCCAACCCGCAACGCCGCGAAGCCGCGCTCATCACGCTGCTGGCCACGGCATCGGGTTTCAGTTTCTGGGGTATCGGATCGGCCTTCTGGGGCCTGGCGGCGGGCCTGCTGGCCCACGTGGCGTTCGAGTTCAAGCGGTCGGGCGCCCAGGCCTGACGCGGCCTAAGCGCGCCTGAGGCTATTCAGGCTGGCCAGGCGGCCACGGGCGTGTCGGGATGCACCTTCATGATGCGGCAAGGCACTTGCACGAAGTTGGAGATCCAGGCCGCGGCCAGTTCCCCTTCGTCGATCACGTCGACCACCTGCTCGCCGACCTTCATGCTGTAGCGCACGCTGTCGTCGTCTTCGATGACGTCCAGCGGAATATCCATGCGCAACATGCCCGGCGCCTTGAGCACCAGGTAGCCCAGCCGCAGTTCGACCGAGACCTCGGCCAGCCGCGGACACAGGGCGCGGTTCAGCCACTGCCCTGAATCATTGGCGATCAGCCATTGCCGGTGGTAGCCCGCGGCCTCGGCCTGCGCAGTGACGCCGCACTCGGCCACGGGTTGGAAGTGTCCGGCGTTCATTTGCCCAGCAATCCCTTCAAAGCTTTGTCGACGGCCGCGCCGCCCTTGCCCTTGCCCGTCACCGCTTCGCGCAGCTTGTTTTCCAGGCTGCGCTGGAGAATGCCGCCTATGGCGTCCTTCCACAGCACGGTATAGGTCGGCTTGTCGAACGACCCCTTGACGTGCACGGGAATGGTCACGTCCTTCAGGTCTATCAGTTCCTTGCCTTCCGGGTTGGCCGCCGGATTGACGACGCGCGCACGCGCCACCAGGTCCAGCTCGCTCTTGACGAAGTCTATGGTGGCCGGTTCGCCTTGCGTCACGCGCAGCAGGGGCGACACCACGTTCAGGCGCTTGACGGCAGCCACGCCCTTGGTGAATGCCAGGTCCGCGTCCATCTCGGAGAATTCCGTCTGCTTGCTGGTGTCGGAGGCGACGGTTTCGTTCTGCGATTCGGGTTTGAAGGCGGCCTTCAGCTCGCGCAGCGTCTGCGTCAGGTTGATGCCCTTGACCGCGCCATCGCGCAGGCGCAATTGCATGGTGCCGCCCAGGCCGCTCTTCATGGCATAGGCGTTGGCACCGGCCGTCTTCAGGTCCAGCGCGAGGCTGCCCGTGCCGCTCAGCACGTTCTGGTGCGCCAAGTCCATCAGGAACGGTTCGATGGCAATGCCGGCCAGCGACATCTTGGTGGCCAGCTGGTTGCCCTGCGCGGCGTCCACCGACAGATTGCCCGCCAGCTTGCCGCCGTAAAGGCCGGCCGTCAGGCTGGAGATGTCCAGTTTGCCCTTGTCCAGCTTGATTGCTGCACCGACGTCGTCGGCCTTCAAGCCGCGTACGACCAGCTTGCCGACCTTGATCGTGCCATTGACGCTGGGGCCGATCAGCGCCGACAGGTCGATGGTGTCGTCAGCGGGCTTGGCAGGAGCGGGAGCCGGAGCAGCGGCCGGTTGCGCCGGCTTGCCTTCTTCCTTCTTGGCTTCGGCGGGCGGCTTGGCCGCCGGCTGCGCAGGCGTTGCGGCCGCGGGCGGCACCAGCTTGTCCAGGTCCAGCGTGTCCACCACCAGCGCGAAATTCACCTTCGGCGCATCGCTCAACTTGGTGATGTCCGCGCTCAGGTCGAACTTGCCGCCTTCCAGCACCGCGTTGATCTTGCTGGTGGCCTGATCCTTCAACAGGTCCGCCGTCACGCTGCCGATCACCGGGATCTGCAGGCTGCCCTTGGGCAAGCCGGGATCGGTAATGTTGACGTCGCCACGCAGGCCGGACAGGCCGCCGCTGCGCTGCAGCAGGTTCAGGGACAGCGGCGAGGCGAAGTTCAGCTTGACGATCCGTTCGCCGTTCTTGGACGTGCTGTCCAGCTTGGCTTCCTTGATATCCAGCTCGCCAGCGTTGCCGCTGATGCCGTTCAAGCCGAAGCTCGCGTCCAGGCCGCTGATGCGCACGCGGCCCGTGAGCGCTTCCCCCGTGGCCGAGGCCGGCGAGATGTTGAGCGCGGGCGCGTCCACGGCGAATTCGAAGGGACCGTCAGCCACGCCGCCCTTGGCGCGAATGGCCAGCTTTTCGATCTGCAACTGGCTCTTGTGGGGGTCGATCGCCAGTTTGGGAATGGCGACGCTTGCGTCCACATTGGTGGCCCGGGCGGCGGGATCGGTGACGTCGCCCTGGAACACGACCTCCAGGCCGGCGATATCGAGCGCCGATTTCTGCCCGTTGAAGGCCAGATTGCCGCGCACCGCCAGGCTCTTGGCCTCGGCGCCCGGCAGCTTGCCGTCCATGCGCAGGTCCAGTTTCTGCGCTGCGTAGCGCTTGGCGGAAGGATCCAGCGTCAACAGGGCCTGACCAGTCAGATTGGCGTCCACGCGTGGATTGCCGCCCTCGACGCGCGCGGTCATGCGCACGTCAAACGGCTGATTGAAGGTGACGCGGCCGGTGTTGGCGTTGATCTTGGTGACCGCCACCGCCATGCCCGTGATCGCGTCCTGCAGCTGCACCTGGCCGTCCTTCAGGTCGAGCCCGGCGATATCGATCTGCATGTTGTTGCGCGGCTGCGGCAGGTTGCCGTTGGCCAGGGCCTGCACCGCGCTCTGCGCCGCGCCCGCCAAGGCTTCGGCGGGATTGGCCGGCGCCGCCGTGATCGGCGCGGTGCCGCCCACGAGATTGCTGAAATTGAACTGGCCCTGCTTGTCCCGCATCACACGGGCCTTGAAGCCGGTGATGGCCACGTGGTCCACCACAAAGCTGTTGGACAGCAGCGGCCACACCGCAACCGCCAGGCGGGTGCTGTCGATGGAAGCGAAGGTTTCCGGGCTATTGGGCTCGGACAGCGACACGCCCTGCACCGACAGGCCGATGCGCGGGAAGAGCGACAGCTCGATCTCGCCGTCGATCGTCAACGTGCGTTGATAGCGTTGCTGGACAAGCTCTTCCAGCTTGTACTTGTACGCGTTGGGGTCGAATGTCAGCAAGAAGATGGCCAGGCCAACGACGGCCACGACAACCAACACTACCAGGCCTATCAAAATGCGCTTGAACCACGTTTTCATTGCTGCCCCGTCGGTACCTCGACTGGAAATCCTTGAATGCCGTCCGCGGCGCCAAGCGCGCGGAAGGTGCTTTGTCGGCGGAAAACCGCCCGGACCATATAGCCATGGCCTTTCAGGGCATGCCCGCGCTCTAGCCGAGCCAGGGGCTGCGGCGCCAAGAATGGGATCTGCCAGGGAAAGCCTGATGAAGACGCCAGCCAGACCGGCGTACAGATAGCGCTATCGTAACAAATCAGGCTGGCTTCGCGCGGGCCGCCGGACCAGGCTGCGCAAAATCAGCACTATCGCCATCGGCTCCGCGCCTCGAAATCCGACCCGGACCTGACAACTTTCTGTCTGACGGATTGTAGGACTAGAATGCTTGATACATCAATCATTGATAGATCCAACAATGTCCGCCCCCGCTCCCAGCACCCCGCACTCGCCCGGCCAGGTGCTCCCTTTCCGCCAGACCCTGCTCGCCATGCTCGGCATGTGCTTCGTCATGATGATGGTCGCCATCGACCAGACCGTGGTCGGCACCGCGCTTCCGACCATTGTGGCCGAACTCAAGGGCTTCGAACTGTATGCATGGGTAGCGACCTCTTACCTGCTGACTTCCGTCATAACCGTGCCCATCTTCGGCCGCTTGGGCGACTACTACGGGCGCAAGCCGTTCGTGGTGGCGGCCATCGTGCTGTTCACCCTCGCCTCGGTGCTGTGCGGCGCGGCCGACAGCATGTTCACGCTGGTCCTGGCCCGCGCCCTGCAAGGCATAGGCGGCGGCATGCTGGTGGGTACCGCATTCGCGTCCATTCCCGACCTGTTTCCCGATCCCCACGTGCGGCTGCGCTGGCAGGTCATGTTGAGCTCCGCCTTTGGCATCGCCAACGCCGTGGGGCCGACCCTGGGCGGCGCGCTGACTGAGCACTACGGCTGGCGCTCGGTGTTCTACGTCAACCTGCCCATCGGCATACTCGGCCTGTGGTTCGTCACCCGCTATCTGCCGCACCTGCGCAGCCACACCTCCGGCCGGGTGCGGCTGGACTGGCAGGGCGCGCTGCTCATCGCCCTGGCGCTGGGCAGCCTGCAACTGCTGGTCGAATTGCTGCCCAAGGAAGGGCTGAGCGGGTCCATCATGCTGCTGGGCGCGGGCAGCGCGGTCGCCTTCGCCGTGCTGCTCTGGTGGGAACGGCGCTGCCCGCATCCGCTGCTGCCGCTGGACATGTTCCGCAACCGCGGCCTGGCCATGCTGTTCACGCTGGCCCTGCTGGTGGGCGTGACCATGTACTCGCTGCTGTTCTACGCGCCGCTGCTGCTGCAGGGCGGCTTCGGGCTGTCGCCCCAGGACGCGGGCCTGCTCATCACGCCCATGGTTGTCTTCATCACCGTGGGCAGCATCATCAACGGCCGCATCATCACCCGCATCCGCAATCCCAACCGCATGCTGTACGCGGGCTTCATCCTGATGGCGCTTTCATGCACGGGCATTGTTACCACCCATAGCTATACGTCACATGCGCTCATCGCCGCATACATGCTGATGGCCGGCCTGGGCATGGGCTTCATCATGCCCAACCTGACGGTCTTCGCACAGCAGACCGCCGGCCGCAGCCACCTGGGCATCGCCACCGCGCTACTGCAATCGCTGCGCATGATAGGCGGCATGCTGGGCACGGCGATCGTCGGCACCATGGTGAGCCACAGCTATTTCAGCGGCGTCGAATCCACGCTGCGCGGCGCCTCCGCCCGCTGGCTGCCCGAACTGAACGACCCGCAGATGCTGGTCAATCCCCAGGCCCAGACGCAGTTCCTGGCACAATTGGCGCATCAAGGCCAGGACGGAACCTCGCTGATCGAGATCGCGCGCGTCGCGCTCGTGGGCGCCATCCACGAAGGGCAGTTGATCGCCCTGGCGGTCGCCGTGTTCGCGCTGTGGTGCGTGCGGCGGGTGCCCCCGATCCAGTTGATCCGCCCCTCCAAACCAGAGCCGGCCGGCGTCGGAGAATAGCTTTTGCCCAAACAACAACAAGGCTTGCAGGTCATCCAGCACATGGGACAGGCCTACCGCGGCATGCAGAACGCGTTCAGCAGCTCGGTCGGCCACGCCCTGCCCCGCTGGCGCATCCTGCTGGCGCTGCATGAATGCGGCCAGTGTTCGCAGAAGCATCTGGCAGAACGTTGCCGGCTCGACCCCGCATCACTCACGCGCCAGCTGCAGGCCATGGAAAAGCTGGGCTGGATCGCGCGCGCAGTGGACCCGCAAGACAACCGCCTGACCAACGCCAACCTCACGCCCGCCGGCCAGGCCGTGGTGGACGACGCCCTGCCCAAGCGGGCCGCCTTCTTCGAAGAATCACTCAAGGGCTTGTCGGCCGCCGATATCGATACCTTGAATCGCGTGCTGAGCGTGCTGGAGGCGAATTTCCTGCGGGCTGGGGCGGACAAGGCGCCAAGCTAGAACAGGCAGCGCCGCCATAAGAAGAGCGGTATCGGCCCATAGCCAAACGCGATTCGCGAGGGGCCAGGATCATCCAGAATACAGGCCGTTCCCCCACATAAGAACAAAGAGGCGGCAAATGGATTCTGTGTATCTGGTGGTCACCCTGGGCGCAGTCGTCGCGGGTTTCGTGCAGGGCCTGTCGGGCTTTGCGTTCGGCCTGGTGGCGATGTCGTTCTGGGCTTGGATGCTGGACCCGCGCCTGGCCGCGACGCTCGCGGTCTTCGGCGCCCTGGTCGGACAGATCCTCGCCGCCATCACCGTGCGGCGCGGCTTCGACCTGTCGCGATTGCTCCCTTTCGTGGTCGGCGGCCTGTTCGGCATTCCGCTGGGCGTGGCGCTGCTGCCGCGCCTGGACATGGACTGGTTCAAGACCGTACTCGGCGCGCTGCTGGTGATCTGGTGTCCCGCCATGCTGTACGCCAAGAACCTGCCGAAGATCTCCGCGGGCGGCCGCGCCGCCGACGCGGCCGTCGGCATGGCCGGCGGCGTGCTGGGCGGCATCGGCGGCTTCACGGGCACGCTGCCCACCTTGTGGTGCACCCTGCGCGGCTTCGACAAGGACGCGCAACGCGCCATCATCCAGAACTTCAACCTGTCCATGCTGCTGGTGACCATGGGCACGTATCTGGCAAGCGGCATCGTCACGCGCGCCATGCTGCCCATGTTCGCCATCGTCGCCGCCGCCATGCTGGTGCCTGTGCTGCTGGGCGCGAAGCTTTACATAGGCATCAGCGAAGCGCGTTTCCGGCAGATCGTGCTGGGCTTGCTGACGGGATCGGGAGTTGCCTTGCTGGCGTCGGCAGTGCCGCGGCTGCTGGCGCGCGTGGCATAGTTCCGCGCATGCAACAGCACGGACAAGGCATACCCATGAATCCCGATCGCCACTACCTCGTCATCCAGGCCCATGCCAGCGAATTTCCCGAGCCCATGCTCGTACGCAAGGGAGATCGCGTGGCAGTTGGTGAACGGTACGATGGCCCCGAGGGCTGGCCCGACTGGTATCACTGCACGCCCGCGAATCAGGAGTCCGGCTTCGTGCCGGCGCAATTCCTGGACCGCCATGCCGACGGCAGCGCCACGCTGCTGGAGGATTTCACCAACAAGGAATTGGATGTCGCGGAAGGCGACATGTTGCGCGGTGAACGCGAATTGAATGGATGGGTATGGGCGGCCAGGCTTGTGGATGGAGAGGCGGGCTGGGTACCGCTCGACAACTTACGTGCGTGCGATCAAACCATCTGCTGATGCAGTCCAATTCTGCCGCGACCGACTACTCGCTATTCACCGCATGATTTGCGGCGAATAACCAGCCATTCGCCGCAGCCAATTGTGTTCTTGCCCCACCCGTCTTCCTCGCAAAGTCCTTACGGGACAAAAGCGGCATGCATCGCTCGTGACGCCTCACCATGAAAAACACTCCAAAGATCGGACCGAAGTCCGATCTTTGGAGTGCGTCGCGGAATGTTCAGCTGCGCTTAGACGTTGATCACACGTTTAAGCGTCGATCGGTCGGCAAAGGCCTGCCCGTCTGGCGCAGTGGAAGCCCGTGATCGAGCAACGGCTGGAGCGGCAGATCGCCGCGACGGTGGGCAGCGGTGGCGTGTCGCGGGAAATCGGCCAGCAGCGTGCTCTTTCAATGACTTGAACTATCCCGCCGGGAACAGGTGCCCAGCCATGAAATCCACGAACGCCCGTACCCGGGGCAACAGTTGCCGATTGGACGGCCACAATATCCAGAAGGTACTGGACGAACCCGTCCATTCGTCCAGTACCGTCACAAGTTCTCCGCGATCGAGGGCCAGCTTGACTGCGAAGTCAGGCAGGTAGGCAATGCCGTGGCCCTGGATGGCCATATGCCGCAAGGTCTCAAGGTGGTTGCTCGTCATGCTTGCCGCAGGACGCATATCGGTGTCCTCGCCGCCGCGTCGCAAGCGCCATTTTTCCAGCAGGCCGGTGCTTGGGACGCGATGCAGCAGGCAAGCATGCTGGACGATGTCCTCGGGCCGTTCGGGCATGCCGTGCTGCTCGAAATAGCGTGGCGCGCCCACACAGACGAAGCGGCTGATGCCCAGGCGCTTGCTCATCAAGCGGGAATCGCTCAACTCTCCGGTGCGCACTACCGCATCGAAACCTTCATCCACGACGTCCACCAGTCGGTCGCTGAAATCCAGGTCGAGTTCAATTTGCGGATAGTGGCTGGCAAAGGCCGACAACACCGGCCACATCAATCCGCTGACTAGCGGCAGGCTTACCCGAAGTCGACCTTGCGGCGTCGCGGTCGTGCTGGCCAGCTCATTCTCGGCCGCCGCGATTTCGGAGAGGATGCGTCGGCAACGGTCGAGAAACAGCGTGCCTTCTGCGGTGAGGCTGACGCTACGGGTGCTGCGCTGGAATAGGCGTACGCCAAGCTTCTGCTCCAGCCGGGCCACGCCCTTACTGATCGCCGACGCAGAGATGCCCAACTGACGCCCCGCTGCCGCGAAGCTGCGTAGATCGGCCACCTGCACAAAGATCGTCATGCCGCTGTGGCTATCCATTTGCCGCTCCAATTGATGACATAAATGTCATGTCTATCGTGATTTGCGGGCTATTTTTCCATAAATGGTTCCTTTCTATCATCAATTATTCAAAAGGACCGTCACGGTATTGCCGTGAACCACAGTTTCGAGAGCGTCATGCATGGCCTCACCATTTTTAAGGGATACCCGATGAGCACCACCACCACATCCGTGTCGGACGCGACGATTCTTAAAGCCCCTCTGATCGTGACCGGGTGTCTGACGGCCGCCGTCATTCCGTTGAGCATCGCTGGTCCCGCCGTCGTCGTGCCCTCTATCAACCAAGCGCTTGGCGGCAGCGCGGTCGAACTGACCTGGATCATCAACGCCTACATCCTGACCTACGGCAGCGCAACACTGGCGGCGGGTAGCTTGGCCGACACCTATGGACGCAAGCGGATCTGGCTGTCGGGCATGCTGTTGTTTGCCTTGATCACGGCGGCCATTCCCTTCATGCCGTCAGTGTTCTGGATCGACATCCTGCGGCTCATTCAGGGCCTGGGCGCCGCAGCAGCCTTTGCGGGCGCGATGGCTGCGCTGACGCAAGAGTTCGACGGGCATGCCCGCACCCGCGTGTTCAGCCTGATCGGCACGACTTTCGGCGCCGGAGCGGCATTCGGTCCATTCCTGGCCGGACTGCTGATAGACACCCTGGGATGGCAGTGGGTGTTTTATCTACCAGCGCTGGTCGCCTTGTTGGCATCCGCACTCATTGCGCCACTTGCCCGCGAGACACGCGACCCCGACGCCACGGGGCTGGATTGGCCCGGCGCCATCAGTTTCACCGCCGGACTGGCGGTGCTCACCTACGGCATCATTCTTGCCCCCGAACGAGGCTGGAGCCATGCCTCGGTGCTCGCTTGCCTGGCAAGCGCAGCCGTGTTGCTGGCCGCCTTCGTCATCATCGAGCGACGCCAGGCCAAACCCATGCTCGACCTTTCCCTGTTCGCAAATGCACGGTTCGTCGGTGTGCAGGTGTTGGCGATTGCGCCGGCCTATGCATACATCGTGCTGCTGGTCATGCTTCCAGCCCGATTCATAGGGGTGGAAGGACACAGCGCACTGGCAGCCGGGCAGATGATGATTGCGCTGTCTGCGCCGCTGCTGGTGGTGCCCTTCATTGCCGGCCTTCTTACGCGTTGGATCAACGTCGGCGTGCTGTCTGGCATTGGCCTCGCCATTGCGGCCGCCGGACTGGCCTGGCTGGGTTTGACGCTGTCCGGCGACGCGCAAAGCGAGCGTCTGCTGGCGATGCTGGTGATCGGCGTCGGAATAGGTCTCCCCTGGGGACTGATGGATGGTTTGGCCGTGAGCGTTGTTGCCAGGGAACGGGCCGGCATGGCGACGGGAATCTTCAATGCGGTACGCCTGGCCGGCGACGGGATGGCCATCGCCGCCGTGGGGGCCATATTGTCTGCCCACATTCTCTCGGGGCTAGCGGCGTTGGCGCCGAATGGCACATTGGGGCAAGTGACGGATGCAGACTTGGTGGGAGCATCGAACCGATTGGCCATGAGCGATCTACAGAACGCCCTGGTGCATTTGCCGACGGCGGGACAGTCACTGCTGTTGCAGGTGTACGAAAGCGCATTCCGGCTCCAGCTTCTTGTTCTGGCTGGCGCTGCCGCGGCGACGGCGATTCTGGTACTCGTGCTGTTAGGCAGGGTAAGACGGCATGACTGATCGCAAGGGAATTTAGGCATTTCCTTTGCTCCCTGGCTGTGGCCGGAAAACAGCACTTTGCCCGCGCTGCCGAGCGGCCGCGCATCGAACAGCCGCCTTTGTCGCGCGCCCTAGAAGAGTAGGAGGAAGAATTGGCGCGGTGCTGTTTGCTGGCACCACGCAGCCCGTTTGAACACGAGTCCCCCCAACGCTACCCCCGAATTTTTCAGATCTCGATGAACAATAGGAACGCTCAGCAGACCGTATTGTTTGGCAAGCCCTTGATTTCAAAAGGCCCGCCCAATCCACTAAGCGCTACCGAACGCTCCCGAGTTCTGAAAAAATCGTCAGACGTTGAACAAGAAGTTCATCACGTCCCCATCTTGCACGATGTATTCCTTGCCTTCCGCGCGCATCTTGCCCGCTTCCTTGGCGCCCTGCTCGCCCTTGTAGGTGATGAAGTCTTCGTAGGCGATGGTCTGGGCGCGGATGAAGCCGCGTTCGAAGTCGGTGTGGATGACGCCGGCGGCCTGGGGCGCGGTGGCGCCGATCGGCACGGTCCAGGCGCGCACTTCCTTCACGCCTGCGGTGAAGTAGGTTTGCAGGCCCAGCAGCTTGAAGGCGGCGCGGATCAGGCGGTTCAGGCCGGGTTCTTCCATGCCCATGTCCGACAGGAAGGCCTGGCGGTCGGCATCGTCGAGGTCGACGATTTCGGATTCGATGGCGGCGCAGATGGCGACCACGGGCGCGTTGCGCGCGGCGGCGAATTCGGTCAGGCGGTCCAGCAGCGGATTGTTGGTGAAGCCGTCGTCGGCCACGTTGCCCACGTACATCGCGCGCTTGGCGGTGATGAAGCAGAGCTGGGCGATATCGGCCTTCTCTTCGGTCGTCAGGTCCAGCGCGCGGATCGGCTTGGCTTCATTCAGCTGGGCGATGCACTTTTCCAGCACGGCCACGATACGCTGCGCTTCCTTGTCGCCCGAGCGCGCGGTCTTCTGGTGGCGCTGCAGGGCCTTTTCGGCGGTCTGCAGGTCGGCCAGGGCCAGTTCGGTTTCGATGACTTCGATGTCGGCGATGGGATCGACCTTGCCGGCCACGTGGATCACGTTGGGATCTTCGAAGCAGCGCACCACGTTGACGATGGCGTCGGTTTCGCGGATGTGCGAGAGGAACTGGTTGCCCAGGCCTTCGCCCTTGCTCGCGCCGGCGACCAGGCCCGCGATGTCGACGAATTCGACGGTGGCGGACAGGATGCGTTCGGGCTTGACGATTTCAGCCAGCTTCTGCAGGCGCGGATCCGGCACCTCGACCACACCGACGTTGGGCTCGATGGTGCAGAACGGATAGTTCTCGGCGGCGATGCCGGCGCGGGTCAGAGCGTTGAAAAGTGTCGATTTGCCTACGTTGGGCAGGCCGACGATGCCGCATTGCAGAGCCATGGGAATCCTGTGTAAGTACGGTATTGATCGTTAACGTTCTAGTTTACCCCGGCTGGGCGTTCGAGCCCTGCCGGCCCGGCGGCCGTTGCGGCCCCGGTTAAGTCGCGGCAGCCGGAACCCAGCGCATGATGATCCAGATCATCAAAATGGGGCCGGCGTTGAAAGCGGAGTGCAGCAGGATGGCCGCGCCGATTCCGCGCCGCACGCGCATCCAGCCCAGCACCAGGCCCGTCAGCCATTGCGGCAGCACCAGCAGCGGCAGCAGCCAGTACGGCGTCTTGCTGTAGACGAAGTTGGTCAGGTGCACCGCGGCGAAGCTCAGCGCGACCAAGTGGAACACCAGGCCGAAGTGCTGCAGGTAATAACGCCGCCAGGTGGTATCCCAGCCTTGCAGCGGTTCGGCGCGCTGGCGTGCGCCCCAGCATGCCAGGATGACGAATGCGGCCAGCAGGAGGCCGGTCCAGACCTTGGGCCCCCACAGCACCACGGGCACCATCGCCGGGATCAGCCACAGCGCCTGCCTGGGGCGGCGCAAGCCATAGCGGAACAGTATTTCTTCGACCAACGGCGCCCAGATCACGGCGGTCAGCCAAGGGATGTTGGTGGGGTCAAGCCGATGCGTGACGCCACCCAGGCCGGCCGCGGCCACGGCAACAGGCCCCAGAGCGAACAGGTTCACGGCCCACAGCAGCGCGGCCCAGGCCAGCAGGCGGCCCGGCCCCAGGCCAGGCCACCAGTCGGCCACCAAGCCGCTTGCGGCCGCGCGGCCCGGCAGGCGCGAAGCTGGACGCGGGTGGCGGATGAAACGCCAGAAATCCGCGACTTCGCTGCGAAAGCGCAGTTTTCCGCCAGACACCGATGCCGATTGCCGCTGGTCTGCCATCAGGCCTCGTTGCCGCTATGCAGTTGGCGCGTAGCCAAGGGGAAATCTCCGGCCAGCATCGCCGGCACCACCGAGCGGCAACGGTCGATGACCGCTTCGATCTCTTTCTGCTCTTCGCGCCGTGGCGGGTGCAGGACGAAGTCCGCCACCTGCTGGGCCAGGCCCAAGGTGCGGGGATGGCCGATGCCGATGCGCAAACGCCAGAAGTTGGGGCTGCCCAGCGCCGCCTGGATGTCCTTCAGGCCATTGTGGCCCGCATGGCCGCCGCCCTGCTTCAGTTTCACCTGGCCGGGCATCAGGTCCAGCTCGTCGTGCAGCACCAGCACCTGCTCCGGCGTCAGCTTGTAGAAGCGGGCCAGCGCGCCGACCGCCTGGCCGGAACGGTTCATGTAGGTGTTGGGCTTCAACAGCAGCACGTTGTCCGCGCCCAGGCGGGACTTGGCCACCATGCCGAAAAAGGACTTCTCCAGCGCAAAGGAAGCGCGCAAGTCGTCCGCCAGGTGGTCGGCCAGCCAGAAGCCGGCGTTGTGCCGGGTGGTTTCGTAATCAGGGCCGGGATTACCCAGTCCCACGATGAGGCGTATAGGAGTAGACATGATGGGGGGTGTTTAAACCAAAAAACCCTGCGCATGCAAATGCACACGCAGGGTTTCGGGTACCAGCCGCGGAAAGCCCGGGGGCTTTCCGGCAGGACTTAGGCGGCCGGAGCTTCGGCAGCGCCTTCGTCAGCGGCAGCGCCGCCCTTGACCACGGCCGTGGCGGCCAGCAGCGGGTTGGCATCGCCGCCGTGGGGCACGTAGGTCACGCCCTTGGGCAGCTTGATGTCGGCCAGGTGGACCGAAGCGCCCGGCAGCAGATCCTTCAGGTCCACTTCGATGAACTGGGGCAGCGCTGCCGGCAGGCAGGTGACTTCCAGTTCGGTCAGGACGTGGCTGATGATGGCGCCGCCCAGCTTCACAGCCGGCGAGACTTCAGCGTTGATGAAGTGGAACGGGACCTTGGTGTGCAGAGCCTGGTTGGCGTCCACGCGCTGGAAGTCCACGTGCAGGACTTGCGGCTTGTAGGCGTGCCATTGAACCGAACGCAGCAGGACTTGCTCTTCCTTGGCTGCGCCTTCCAGCGCCATTTGCAGGATCGACGCGTGGAATTCTTCCTTGCGCAGGGCGTGGTAGATCTCGTTGTGGTCGAGTTCGATGTTCAGGGGGGCAGCCGTACCGCCATAAACGATGGCGGGAACGCGGCCCGCGCGGCGCAGGCGGCGGCTCGCACTCGAACCCTGGACGCTACGCGCAGTGGCATTGAATTTCATGGAAAACTCCAAAAACAATAAATGGCGAAGAGACTTCGCCGATTGGGTCACGGCACGCGACATGCGCGCCGTGTTTGTTGCGCCTTGCCGCGACCAGCAAGGCGCAAAACTCTGTATCCGGACTACCCGTCCGAGGGACGCCGCGTCTTAATCGACGAACAGCGAGCTGACCGATTCCGCGTTCGAGATACGCAGGATGGTCTCGCCCAGCAGCGCGGCGCACGACAGCTGGCGGATCTTGCCGCTGGCCTGGCCTTGCTCGGAGAGCGGAATGGTGTCGGTGACGACCAGCTCGTCCAGTTCCGACGCTTCGATGCGGTCGATGGCGCCGCCCGACAGCACGGGGTGCGTGCAATAGGCGTAAACGGCGCCGGCGCCGCGGTCCTTCAGGGCCTGGGCCGCCTTGCACAGCGTGCCGGCGGTGTCGACCATGTCGTCCATGATGATGCAGGTGCGGCCGTCGACTTCACCGATGATGTTCATCACTTCCGACACGTTGGCGCGCGGACGGCGCTTGTCGATGATGGCCAGGTCGGCTTCCAGCTGCTTGGCCAGTGCGCGGGCCCGCACCACGCCGCCGATGTCCGGGGACACCACGACCAGGTTCGAGAAATTGCGGCGCCAGATGTCGCCCAGCAGGATCGGACCCGCGTAGATGTTGTCCACGGGGATATCGAAGAAGCCCTGGATCTGGTCGGCGTGCAGATCCATGGTCAGGACGCGGTCGACGCCAGCCACTTGCAACATGTTGGCCACGACCTTGGCCGAGATGGCCACGCGCGCCGAGCGCGGGCGGCGGTCCTGGCGGGCATAGCCGAAATAGGGAATCGCGGCGGTGATGCGGCCAGCGGAAGCGCGGCGCAAGGCATCGACCATCACCATGATTTCCATCAGGTTGTCATTGGTAGGGGCACAGGTGGGCTGCAGGACGAAGACGTCCTTGCCGCGCACGTTCTCGTTGATCTCGACCATCACTTCGCCGTCCGAGAAGCGACCGACGGTCATCTTGCCCAGGGACATATCGAGGTGGTTGACTACGTCCACGGCCAGCCGAGTGTTGGCGGTGCCCGTGAAAATCATGAAGCTATCGTTTGCCATGATGGATGATGCGATGGTCGTTTTAAGACACTAACGAGGTGATGCGAGGTGATGCACCAGCGGACCCGGAAAATAAAAAAGCTGCTGAACCCGGGCCAGTGTCTTACAGGCGTGTTCAACAGCTTTTTTATGTATTCGGTTGGCTGGGGAGGAAGGATTCGAACCTTCGCATGCCGGAATCAAAATCCGGTGCCTTAACCAGCTTGGCGACTCCCCAACTATCTTGCAATCCAATTCCGCAACGGATGTTCAGCTAACCCAGTACATGCCTGCACTAACCGAAACCGTGGATGCGTTTGGCTGAATGTTTTATCAGCGCCGCGCATTATAGCGGATATTTCTGCTTCTGCCAAAACGGCTTCGGAGAGTTCGGAAAATTCGGCGAATAAACACGCACCAGATCCCGACATGCGAACTGGGGTTCCATGAAGGATTCCCTGTTCAGCAAGCCACCGCGATGCCCCAAGTACTTCTGGGTAAAGACGGTAGACCACCGGCTCCAAATCATTCCTGCCGAAGCGGGAAGTAGGCGAAGCAAGAAAGACCGCTATTGTGGTGGAAGAAGAATCCCTTGTCAAATCGGGTGCGGAAAATACTTGTGGGGTGGGCACGCTGGCGTCCGGTTGCGCCACCAGGTAGGCGCGTTCAGGCAGCGTCACCGCAGTCAGGTCTTCTCCCACGCCCTGGGCGAAAGCCGATTGCCCGAAGACGAACACGGGCACATCCGCCCCCAGGGGCAGCGCAAGCGCCATGAGCTCGCGCCGCGACAGTCCTGTACCCCACAGCCGGTTCAGCGCGATCAGCACCGAGGCGGCATCGCTGGAGCCTCCGCCCAGGCCGCCACCCTGCGGAATGCGCTTTTCCAGGCCGATCTGCACGCCCTGCTTCGTGCCTGTGGCCCGCCGCAGCGCGTGCGCGGCGCGCAAGGTCAGGTCCTGATCTTCTGGCACGCCAGGCAGCTCCGCGGCGCGGCTGATGACGCCATCGGCGCGCAGGTCGAAATGCAAGGTGTCGCACAGATCGATGAAGCGGAAGACGGTCTGCAGCAGGTGGTAGCCGTCGGCGCGCCGACCCACGACGTGCAGGAATAGATTCAGCTTGGCGGGAGCGGGTACGTCGTAGAGAGTCACGGCTGGGCGAAAAAAAAGCGGTAGCCAGATTTTACCGGCTACCGCTGGTTTCGAGCCGGCACGGCCCGCTGTTCAAGGCTGGTTGACGACCAGGCGCAGCATGATGCGGCGGCCCGGCTCCTGGCGCTCCAGCACCAGCAATTGCGGGCCCAACGTGTCGTAGCGCGACAACCGCGCGCGCCAGCCACCCTGCTCGAAAGCCGCCGGGCGGCCCAGCTCGTCGCGGGACACCTCGGTGGCCTCGGGCGTGGCGGCCAGCTTGCCGCGCAGCCAGTCGCGCAGGCCGGACACAGGCATGCTGCTGCCCAGCGCTTCCTCGGCCAGGGCATCGGGATTGTCGGCGACCAAGCGGGTGCCGTCGGCCTTGGTCAGGCTGGCCGCGCCGGGCCGCCCTTCCACGCGCGCCTCGGTCGAGCCCAGGGGATTGGTCAGGTCCAGCACATAGTGGCGACCGTCATCCGACCACGAGAAGCCGCCCTGCACGGCATTCTGCTTGCCGCTTTCCTCGTTGACGGTGATGGCGAAGCGGCCGATGCGCGAAAACGCGTCGGCGCTGGCCCCTTCGATCGGCTTGGGCGTGGTGCAGGCGGCCAGCGTCGCCGCCAACATCGCCATCAGCAACCAGCGCAGCGGCGCGGCAGCGCCGGACATGCGTTGAACAACTGCCGTCACAGGCCGATCCCCAGGCGCTTGGCCACGTCCTGAACGGTCTTGTTCTTGGGATCCTTCGCCACCGCGGCGCGCAGCAGCTCGGTGGCCTGGTCGCGTTTGCCCTGGGCCCAGAGGACCTCAGCCAGGTGGGCGGCGATGTCGGCTTCAGGGCGCACGCTGTAGGCGCGCCGCAGGTAGTCGGCAGCGGCCGCGGAGTCGCCCATGCGGTACTTGACCCAGCCCATGCTGTCGAGGATGAACGGATCGTTGGGAGCCAGCTCCAGCGCTTGCGTGATCAGGTCCAAGGCCTCGGGCAGGCGCTGGTTGTGGTCGGCCAGCGTGTAGCCCAGCGCGTTATAGGCGTGCGCGTGATCCGGGTCCAGCGCGATGACCTGGCGCAGCATGCGCTCCAGGTCGGCCAGGCGGTTCTGGCGCTCGTAGAGCATGGCCAGTTCGTATTTGATCTCGACCGTGTCGGGCAGCGCCTGATCGGCCGCCTCCAGCACCGACACCGCCTGCTGCACCCGATCGGCGTCGCGCAGGATCTGGGCCTTGGTCAGCACGCCCAGCGTGCGCTCTTCCTCGTCCTGGGGACCGGCGGCGTCTATCATGGCCAGCGCGTCGTCGATGCGGCCGCTCTTGGCGCGCAGGGCGGCCTGGCGCATGTGCACCGAATAACGCAAGGTGGGGTCGTCGATGCGGCCCAGTTCGGCGATGGCGTCGTCGTAGTGCCCCTGGTCTTCGGCAATGCGAGCCAGCAGCACATGGGCATCGGCCGCGGCCGCACCGGCGTCGGTCGCGCCCGGCACGGTCGCCCGCTGGCGCTGCTGCTGCACGTCCAGATACTGCTGCAGCAGGCTCTTGGCCTGCGGCAACTGGCCGGCCTTGTAGGCCAGCTGCGCCTGCATGAACAAGAGGTCGAAATCTTCCGGCGATCGGCGCGACATGGCCTGCAATTCAGCCAGCGCCCCGTTGTAGTCGCCACTGTCGGCCAATTGGCCGGCCAGCATCAGGCGCACCTTGCGAGCGTTGGGGTTGCGGGCGATATAGGCACGCGCCTCGGTCTGTGCGCGCTGCGGGTCCACCTTGTAGCCATACTCCAGCACGCGCAGGGCCGCGGCTTCCGACTTGGGGTCCGCCGCCAGGGCCGCGCGCGACTCCTGCGCGGCGCGGGTGTAGTCACCCGAAGCGGAGGCCACGTCCGCCAGCGCCAGATGCGCGGCCGGCAGCTTGCGGACGTTGTCGCTCAAGGATTCGTCCAGGATGCGCAAGGCCAGGCGGCGGTCATTCAGCCGGCTCAGCACGGCCAAGGCCTGACCGATGGCGGCCGGCTTGTCGCGCGAGGAATCGATGCGGTTGCGCAAGGCCTGCGACAGGCCCTTGGTCTGGCCGTTGGCGGCGGCCAGCGCCAGTTCGGTGGAGCTGGCCTCCACGTCGTTGGGGGACAGGCGCGCCCAGACCCGGGCGGCGTCCAAGGCGCCAGGGAGGTTGCCGCCGGCCAGTTGGAATTCGAGGGCGCGGCGGGCCAGGCGCGGATCGCCGGTATCTCGCGCCAGGCCCAGCATGGTGGTCGCCGCCGAGCCGTACATGCCGCGCTGCGCGGCGATCTCGGACGCGAGCACGCGATAAAAGATGTCGGCGGTCAGCGAGACATAGGGCAACTGCCCGGGGCGCAGCCGGATTACTTCGGTTTCAGGGTGGCGGCTCTGGGGCGCCATCCTGGGTCCGGTCGCATCGCGCGTCCGGCTGTCGGCGGCCTGGGCCGGCGGGGTCAGTATTGCAGCCAGCGCAAGCGCTAGCGCGGCGATCCCGATATTTATAGGTTTGAAAGACGACTTCACGCGGCCCGTCCGGTTGATGGCACAATCTTCGTACACGCAATTAATGATCTTACACTGGCTCATGCCGGAACTGCCTGAAGTCGAAACCACGCGCCGAGGAATCGACGCCGTCATCACCGGCCGGACGCTGACGCGGCTGGTCATCCATGAATCCCGCATGCGCTGGCCCATCCCGCCGGATCTGCCCGCCACGATCGCCGGCCGCGCCGTGCTGGAGTGCGCGCGCCGCGGCAAGTATCTGCTGCTGCGGTTCGAGCACGGCACCCAGATCGTGCATCTGGGCATGTCCGGGTCGCTGCGCAGCGTCGCCCCTGGCGAATTCCTGCGCAAGCACGACCATGTCGAATGGATCTTCGAGGAAGCCGTGCTGCGCCTGCATGACCCGCGGCGCTTCGGCGCGGTGCTGTGGCACTCCGCCAGCGACGGCCCCATCGATGCGCATCCCCTGCTGGCCAAGCTGGGCATCGAGCCCTTCGACCCGCGTTTCGACGGCGCCTGGCTGCACCGCCACTTCAAGAACCACAGCGCCGCCGTCAAGCAGGTGCTGCTGGCCGGCATGGCAGTGGTGGGCGTGGGCAATATCTATGCGTCGGAAAGCCTGTTCCGCGCCCGCATCAACCCCAAGACGCCGGCCAACAAGCTGTCGCCCGCCCGCTGCGAGCGACTGGCCGACATGGTGCGCGCCACCCTGGCCGACGCCCTGACTTCGGGCGGCAGCACGCTGCGCGACTATGTCGGGGCCACCGGTGAACCCGGCGCCTATTTCGAGATCCACGCCGCCGTCTATGAACGCGAGGGCCAGCCCTGCCGGGTCTGCTCCACCCCGATACGGCGCATCGTGCAGGGGCAGCGGGCCACCTATTACTGCCCGAAATGCCAAAGAAACTGACCGGAGCCGACCCCGAAATCCGCGGGAAATCCCTGTAAAAACAAGGCCATTTGTTTATAGCAAACGTATTGCACAAACACTAACGTCGGGCTATATTCCTTCCACACACCCTATTCCTATAAAAGTGGAAGGAGCCTCCATGAGCAAGCAATTCGCCTCGCACGCAGACCTGGACGACAAGGTCGTCTCGTTCGAAAAACTGTCCGACAACGCCTATGCCTACACGGCCGAAGGCGACCCCAACACGGGCGTGATCATCGGCGACGAGGCCGTCATGGTGGTCGACACCCAGGCCACCCCGGTCATGGCGCAAGACGTGATCCGCCGCATCCGCGAAGTCACGGACAAGCCCATCAAGTACATCCTGCTGTCGCACTACCACGCCGTGCGCGTGTTTGGCGCGTCGGCCTACGACGCCCAGGAAATCCTGGCCAGCCGCGACACCTACGACCTGATCGCCGAACGCGGCGAGCAGGACAAGGCCAGCGAAATCGGCCGCTTCCCCCGCCTCTTCCGCAACGCTGAATCGATTCCGCCGGGCCTGGTCTGGCCGACGATGACGTTCAAGGGCGAAATGACCGTCAATCTGGGCAACCTGGAAGTCAAGCTGCTGCAAGTGGGCCGCGGCCACACCAAGGGCGACACCATCGCCTGGCTGCCCGAGCAGAAGATCCTGTTCGCCGGCGACCTGGTCGAATACCAGTCCACGCCGTACTGCGGCGACGCCTATTTCCGCGACTGGCCCAGCACGCTGGACGCCCTGTCGAGCTTTGAAGCCGAGAAGATGGTTCCGGGCCGTGGCCCCGCGCTGAAGAACGCCACCGAAGTCCGCCAGGGCCTGGCCGGCACGCGCGCCTTCCTGACCGATCTGTACGGCGCGGTGAACCGCGGCGTGGCTGAAGGCAAGGACCTGAAGACCATCTACCGCGAGGTCTACGACTTCATGAAGCCGCGCTACAGCGACTGGGTGATCTTCGACCACTGCATGCCGTTCGACGTGTCGCGCGCCTATGACGAGGCCACCGGCTACACCCATCCGCGCATCTGGACCGACAAGCGCGACCTGGAGATGTGGGCGCAGCTGGAAGGCTGATCCCGACGGGCCGCCACGGCGGCCCTGCCCCGCTGCAACCGGAATCGCGCGCCGCAAGGCAGCGCGCGGCTTCGTGACATAAAAACAATATCACCCACACAGGAGACAACCGTGGGAGACATCGACTTTCAGGCGATGGAATTCGCCTATGAAAAACACGCCGACCAGGCCGCCAGCGAGCTTGCGCGCCATCAGGTCGTGGTGGTGGGAGCCGGCCCGGTCGGCCTGACCACCGCACTGGATCTGGCCCGCCAGGGCGTACGCGTGGTGGTGCTGGACGACGACTTCCGCCTGTCTACCGGTTCCCGCGCCATCTGTTTCTCCAAGCGCACACTGGAAATCTGGGACCGCCTGGGCGTGGGCCAGCGCATGATCGACAAAGGCGTGTCGTGGAACGTGGGCAAGGTCTTCTTCCGCGAACAGGAAGTGTGGCGCTTCGACCTGCTGCCCGAACCCGGCCACCGCCGCCCGGCCTTCATCAACCTGCAGCAGTACTACGCCGAAGGCTATCTGTACGAGCAGGCGCGGCGGGAACCCAATATCGATCTGCGCTGGAAGAACAAGGTCGCCGGCGTGGAGCAGCGCGACGACGGCGTGGTCCTGAACGTAGAGACCCCCGACGGCGCATACGCGCTGCATGCCGACTGGCTCATCGCCTGCGACGGCGCGCGTTCGCCGGTACGCAAGCTGATCGGCCAGGAAAGCCATGGCCGCATCTTCCGCGACCGCTTCCTGATCGCCGACGTCAAGATGCAGGCGGATTTTCCGACCGAGCGCTGGTTCTGGTTCGATCCGCCGTTCCATCCCAACCAGTCCGTGCTGCTGCACCGCCAGCCCGACAACGTCTGGCGCATCGACTTCCAGCTGGGCTGGAACGCCGACCCGGTCGAGGCCGTCAAGCCAGAAAACGTGCTGCCGCGCATCCGCGCCCTGCTGGGCCCCAACGCGCGCTTCGAACTGGAATGGGTCAGCGTCTATACCTTCGCTTGCGAGCGCATGGATAAGTTCCGCCATGGCCGCGTGGTCTTCGCGGGCGACTCCGCGCACCGCGTGTCGCCGTTCGGCGCCCGCGGCGCCAACAGCGGCGTGCAGGACGCGGAGAACCTGGCCTGGAAACTGAAGCTGGTGCTGGCCGGCCAGGCGCCCGAGGCGCTGATCGACAGCTATGCCGCCGAACGCGAATACGCCGCCGACGAAAACATTCTCAATTCATCGCGCGCCACTGATTTCATCACGCCCAAGAGCGACATCAGCCGCAGCTTCCGCAATGCGGTGCTGAATCTGGCCAAGACCCATCCCTTCGCGCGCTCGCTGGTCAACAGCGGCCGCCTGTCGCTGCCGGCCACCTACGCCGGCTCGCCGCTGAACACCCCGGACGCCGACGCCTTCGCCGGCCGCATGGTGCCGGGCGCAGTGGCGCTGGATGCACCGGTGGACGCGCAAGGTGCGCAGGATTGGTGGCTGGCGCAGCTGAACGGCGAATTCGTGCTGGCCCTGTTCTGCGGCGATGCGCTGCCCGACCGCGACACCCTGCTCGCCCTGCAGGCCCTGCGCATGGCGCAGGTGCCGGTCAAGGCCGTGCTGGTCGCCAGCCCGCAATGCGACCTGTCCGCGCTGCCCGAGGATTTGGCCGCCGTGAGGGACCGCGAGGGCTGCCTGGGCAAGCGCTATGACGCGCAGGCCGGCACCGCCTACCTGATCCGCCCCGACCAACACGTCTGCGGCCGCTGGCGCGCCTTCAGTGCCGCCGCCGTTGCCGCAGCAGTCGGCCGCGCCACGGGCCGCGCCTGAACTTCGAGATCACTCCATCATGCTGATTACCGAAACCAACCTGGTCTCGCCGGACGACTTCTACGAAGCGCTGATCGAGACCCACCGCGACCTCACCAACGAACAAAGCCAGGAACTCAACGCGGCGCTGATCCTGCTGCTGGCCAACCACCTGGGCGACATGGACGTGCTGCGCGAGGCCTTGCGCCAGGCGCGCGCCTCCGTGGCGCCGTAGACCCGTTCACGCTCCCACCGCGAACGTATTGACGATCAGGGCGCGCAACCACTGGTTGCCGCTGTCCCTGTCGACCCGGCGCTGCCAGTACATGTTCGTCTGCAGCGCCGGCACTTTGATCGGCGGCGTCATGAAACGCAGGCCGAACGGCGGCGCGGCGCTGGCGGCGAGTTTTTCGGGTACGGTGGCCAGCAGGTCGGTCGCGCTGACGATGTACGGCACGGCCGAAAAATGCGGCACGCTAAAGTGTTCCGCCAGGTCGACCCCGGCGCGCTCCATGGACTGATTCACCTGCCCGTAGGGCGCCGCGCGCGACACGATGAGGTGGCGCTCTGCCCGGAAAGCCTTGAGACTCATGCCGGCGTGCGCCGTCGGATGCGCCTGCCGGAACAAGGTCGCATAGCCCTGGCGGAACAGCATGCGCTGCAGCGTGCCCGCCCCCATTTCATCGAACGCGCCGATTGCCAGATCCACCCGCCCGGCCTCCATTTCCCGTGGCAGATCCGGTCCCTGCACCCGCACGGAATCGATGCGCACCAGCGGTGCCACCTGCACGCAGACCTCCATCAGGCGCGGCATGAAGTGAATCTCGCCCACGTCCGTCATCGCCACCCGGAAGCGCCGCGTGCTGGTGACGGCATCGAAGACATCCTGGTCTTTCAGGGCTTGCGACAGCATGGTCAGCGCCTCGCTGACCGGGCCCGCCAGGCGTGTCGCGCGCGGCGTGGGCAACATGCCCTGCGCAGTGCGCACGAACAGGTCATCGCCGAATGCTTCCCGCAGGCGCCGCAGCGCATTGCTGACAGCGGGCTGCGACAGGTCCATGCGCCGCGCCACGGCAGACAGATTGCGGTCCTCCAGCAAATGCTGGAACAGCAGCAGCAGATTCAGATCGACGTCGCGCAACTCGGCCATGCGCCCTCCTACTATTCACAAAATTTATAGTCCCTATTTTTACATTCCCGTAGCCGAGGTGGGGTTTTTTTCCGACAATGGCACATCGGCCTCCCGGATACCTTCCGTACCGGCCACCCGCAACAGGCCGCGCGGCCAAGCACCGCGCCGCCACTCAGGAGGAACCCATGGAACTGCAATACCAGACCGGTTTCGGCAATAGTTGCGCCACCGAGGCCCTGCCCGGGGCCCTGCCGCTGGGCCGCAACTCGCCGCAGCAATGCCCCTACGGCCTGTACGCCGAGCAACTGTCCGGCACCGCCTTCACCGCGCCGCGCAGCGAAAACCGCCGCTCCTGGCTCTACCGCATCCGTCCCGGCGCGCAGCACAAGCCGTTCGAAGCCTTTGACGGCGCCGCTGGCTGGCAAAGCACCTTCGGCCAGGGTCCCGTCACGCCCAACCAGCTGCGCTGGAGCCCGCTGCCCATTCCCGCCGCCCCCACCGACTTCCTCGAAGGCGTGAAGACCTGGGGCGGCAATGGCGCCCCCGACGAGCTGAGCGGCGTGGGCATCCACCTGTACGCCGCCAACCGCTCGATGCTAGGGCGCTACTTCTACAACGCCGACGGCGAACTGCTGCTGGTGCCTCAGGAAGGCCGCCTGCGCCTGGCCACGGAACTGGGCCTGATCGACCTGGAGCCGCTGGAAATCGCCGTCATCCCGCGCGGCGTGCGCTTCCGCGTGGAACTGCTGGACGGCAGCGCGCGCGGCTACATGCTGGAGAACTTCGGCGCCGCCATGCGTCTGCCCGAACTCGGACCCATCGGCTCGAACTGCCTGGCCAACGCCCGCGACTTCAAGACACCGGTGGCTTGGTATGAAGACATCGAAGGCAACTTCGAACTGATCGCCAAATTCACGGGCGGCTTCTGGCGCGCCTCCATCGACCATTCGCCGCTGAACGTCGTGGCCTGGCACGGCACGCACGCGCCGTACAAGTACGACCTGCGCAACTTCAACACCATCGGCTCCATCAGCTACGACCATCCGGACCCCTCGATCTTCACGGTCCTGACCGCGCCGTCGGACACCCCGGGAACGGCCAACATGGACTTCGCGATCTTCCCGCCGCGCATCCTGGCCATGGAAAACACCTTCCGTCCGCCCTGGTTCCATCGCAACATCGCCAGCGAATTCATGGGCCTGATCCAGGGCGTCTACGACGCCAAGGCCGACGGTTTCGCGCCCGGCGGCGCCAGCCTGCACAACTGCATGAGCGGCCACGGCCCCGACGCCGAGACCTTCGAAAAGGCCTCCCACGCCGATACCAGCACCGCCCACTACATCCGCGACACGATGGCGTTCATGTTCGAGACGCGGCGCGTGATCCGCCCGACGGAGCAGGCGCTGGCCTCGGTAGAATTGCAGGGCGACTACTACCGGTGCTGGCAGGGCATCGCCAAGCATTTCGACCCCAGCAAGGCGTGACGCGCAGACCCTCTGCTATCCACGCACGCGGCGATGAGCGCAAGCTCATCGCCGTTTGGCATTTGAATTTTCCGGCGCCTGGCGCCCCGGCCACCGCACAACCACACTGAAAGAGACACGCAGCCATGACCACCACCATCAACGAAACCCACGACCCGTCCCTGAAGAGCTGGATCGCCAGCGCCAACACCGGCGAATCGGATTTCCCGGTGCAGAACCTGCCCTACGCCTCCTTCCGCCGTCAGGGTACGACCGAATCGTTCCGCCCCGGCGTGGCCATCGGCGACCAGATCCTGGACCTGGCCGCGCTGGCCGCCAAGCAGCCCTTCGAAGGCCTGGCCGCCGAAGCCCTGGCCGCGTGCGCCACGGACAGCCTGAACGCCTTGATGGCCCTGGGCCAGGCCCACTGGAGCGCCCTGCGCCTGGCGCTGTCGCGCGCGCTGCGCGAAGGCGCGGCCCTGCGCGGCGCCGTCGAGCCCCTGCTGGTCCCCCAGGCCGACGCCGAATACACCACGCCCGCCCGCATCGGCGACTACACCGACTTCTACATCTCGGTGCACCACGCCACCGCCGTGGGCAAGCAGTTCCGCCCCGACAATCCCCTGCTGCCGAACTACAAATGGGTACCCATCGGCTACCACGGCCGCGCCTCCAGCATCGGCGTGGACCAGAAGTTCCCCCGCCCCGTCGGCCAGACCCGCCCCGCCAATGAAGGCGAAGCGCCGCAATTCGGCCCCTGCGCCCGCCTGGACTACGAACTGGAACTGGGCATCTTCGTCGGCACCGGCAACGCCCAAGGCGACCGCATCAACCTGGCCGACGCTGAATCGCACGTGTTCGGCCTGTGCATCCTGAACGACTGGTCGGCGCGCGACATCCAGGCCTGGGAATACCAGCCCCTGGGTCCCTTCCTGGCCAAGAACTTCGCCTCCACGATTTCCCCCTGGATCGTCACCATGGAAGCGCTGGAGCCGTTCCGCACGCAATGGAACCGTGGCCCGTCCGAGCCGCAGCCCATGCCCTACCTCGCGTCCGACGCGAACCGCGCCAAAGGCGCCTTCGACGTGCAGATGGAGGTCCTGCTGACCACCGAGAAATCGCGCGCCGACAAGCAGCCGCCCGCCTTCCTGTCGCGCAGCAACTTCCGCGATGCCTACTGGAACGTGGCGCAGCTGATCACCCACCACACCGTCAACGGCTGCAACCTGCAAGCGGGCGACATGCTAGGCACCGGCACGCTGTCCGGCCCGCAGCCTTCGGAAGCGGGCTCGCTGCTCGAACTGAGCAACGGCGGCAAGAACCCGATCGACCTGCCCTGGGGCGAAAAGCGCACCTTCCTGCAGGACGGCGACCAGGTCATCATGCGCGCCGAATGCGTGAAGGCTGGCTATCCGCGCATCGGCTTCGGCGCGAGCTCGGGCCAGGTGCTGCCGGCCCGCGTTTAATCGGTCTTGGCGTTCGGCCGCGCACGCGCGGTCAACGCCTCGATCTCATCGTCCTTGGCCTGCCACTGCTGGCCCAGCCAGTGGTGGAAGGCGGTGCGGAACGCCTTGTCGCCGGTGTAGTCGGCGTCGCAGAACTCCGGCGGCACCGGCAACTGCCGCATGCGCACCAGCACCTGGCCCGCGCGGCCGCAAGCCAGATCCCAAAAGCTGGGCGCGCCATCCGGATAGGCAATGGTGGCATCTATCATCGAGCGAAAGCGCTTGCCCATTGCATTCAGCGCCACCGCCAGCCCGCCCGCCTTGGGTTTGAGCAAATGGCGGTACGGCGAACCCTGTCCATCGCGCTTGGCCTGAGTAAACCGCGTCCCTTCCGCAAACACCATCACGCTGGTCGGCACCAGCGAAAACTTCGCGCATGCCCGTCTGGCGGTCTCCTGATCTTGCCGACCCAGATCCGGATTGCGGCGCAACGCCGCCTTGCCATGGCGCTTCATGAAGGGAAAGTCCAGCGCCCACCAGGCCAGCCCGATCACCGGCACATAGATCAGCTGTTGCTTCAGAAAGAATTTCAGCAGCGGAATGCGCCGGTTCAGCGAATACTGCAACACAAAGATATCCGCCCATGACTGGTGATTGCAGTTGACCAGATACCAGTCCGCGTAGCGCAGCCCGGTATTGCCCTGGATATCCCAAGGCACTTGCTGGATCCGCGCCAACCACCCGGCATTGCTGGACACCCACGCCGTGGCAATACCATTGAGCACAGGATCAATGCGCCGCCTGACCGCGGGAAACGGCAGCAACAACTTCAGCAACGAGATCGGAAACAGCAACAGGCACCAGAACAGCGTGCTGGCCGCCAGCCAAACGGTACTGACGACACCCGTGATCCACGCAAACCGCCCGCGCGGCAAGGGCAGCGCGCGGCGCCTCACCGGCGCATGGGAATCAGGCTTGTTTGATTGAGCGCCCGCAGCAGCGCGAGCAGCATCAGAAGACGATTCAGGAAAAGTCATGCGCCAGTTTCCTACCTTCAACAAAAATCCGACTTGCGCAGAATCAAGCCCACCACCAGCACGCAGCGCCATCCCCCAAAACAAGCCACCGCGTAAGCCCCAGACCGGCCGCCCGCGCGGCCGGTCTGGGGCGGGCACCGCAAGATCTTCCACCGTAACACTCCGGCAACAAGAACCCTAAGAAA
>NZ_JADIJM010000043.1:0-27818 GCF_017355315.1 Achromobacter sp. SD115
CCCACCTCCAAGGCGCCCGCCGTGGCTTCTGCCGCGCCGTCCGCCGCCCCCAGCCAGGCACCCACGCCAATCTCCAAGGCCGCGCCCGCGCCGGCTCCCAAGCCGGCCGCCACCGCGTCCGCAGCCAACAGCACGTACTACCTGCAGGCCGGCGCGTTCCGGGGCGAAAACGACGCGGAATCCCTCAAGGCCCGCATCATTCTGCTGGGTCTGCCGGTGGCGGTGCAAAAGGCCGAAGTGAACGGCAAGGCCATCAACCGGGTCAGGGTAGGTCCCTTCGCCCGCCTGGACGACATGAACCGGGCCCGCGGCCGCCTGGGCGAGAACAAGATCGAAACCGCCGTGGTGCGCCAGTAATGCGCGCCGCCGCGCCCGCCTGCATTGAACTTATCCGGCCCCGGGCCTGTCTGTAACTTTTTACTCAGGAACCTCTCATCCATGCTGTCCCCCAAGATAATCCGCATCCTGGCCGCGGCCGCGCTGACCGCCACGGCATTCTTCAGCCCGGCAAGCCACGCGCAAGGCGCGCAGCAGTCCATCGCCATCAATCCGCCGCTGCCGTCGGACACCCCGGGCAAGATCGAGGTCCTGGAATTCTTCGCCTACACCTGCCCGCACTGCGCCGCCATGGAACCCATGGTTGAGGACTGGGCCAAGACCGCGCCGCCTGACGTGGTGCTCAAGCAGGTTCCGATCGCATTCAACGCCGGCATGAAGCCGCTGCAGCAGCTCTACTACACGCTGCTGGCCCTGGACCGCCCGGACCTGCACCCCAAGGTTTTCGCCGCCATCCACGGCGAGCACAAGCGCCTGTTCGACAAGAAGGCGATGGGCGAATGGGCCGCGACCCAAGGCGTGGACCGCGAGAAGTTCGACTCGGTCTTCGATTCGTTCAGCGTGCAGACGCAGGTGCAGCGCGCCAACCAGCTGGCCGAGGCCTACCGCATCGACGGCACCCCGTCGTTCGCCGTCGGCGGCAAGTTCATGACCTCGCCGGTCATGGCCGGCAACAGCTACGAAGGCGCGCTGAAGGAAGTGACCCGCCTGATTCCGCTGACACGCAACTGATACTTTCCAGCCAGAATACGCAACGCCCCGAGCCGCCAGGCCGGGGCGTTTTTCTTTGCCGTTCGCGCCCGGGCCCGCGCTACACTTTCCGCACAACAATTCGCCGCGACAGCGGCACACAACGGGTGGAAGACAAATGAAGCAGCGATTCCCGCGCAGCCGCGCGATGCTGGGCCTGTGCCTGGCGCTGGCCGCCAGCCTGGCCCACGCCAATGAGGCCGACGGCGTGAAGATCGGCGTACTCACGGACATGGCAGGCGTCACCGCCGACGCCACCGGCAAGGGCTCGGTCGAAGCCGCCCGCCTGGCCATCGAGGAAATGGGTGGCACCCTGCTGGGCAAACCCATCTCCCTGGTGTCGGGTGACCACCAGCACCGGCCCGATATCGGCAGCAGCATGGCGCGCAAGTGGTACGACACCGATGGCGTGGACGTGATCGTGGACGTGCCCAATTCCTCGGTGGCGCTGGCGGTGCAGGGCATCGCGCGCGACAAGAAAAAACTGGTGCTGTTCTCCAGCCCTGGCACCACCGCGCTGACCCAGGCCCAATGCTCGCCCTACGGCGTGCAATGGACCTACACCACCTACGCATTGTCGCGCGGCACGGCGACCGCAGTGGTCAACGAAGGCAACAAGCGCTGGTTCATCCTGGCCTCCGACTACGCCTTTGGCAAGCAGCTGGCGGCGGACACCGAAACCGTGGTGAAGGCCAACGGCGGCGAGGTCGTAGGCACCGTCTACCACCCGCTGAACGCTTCGGATTTTGCCTCCTTCCTGTTGCAGGCGCAGGCCTCCAAGGCACAGATCATCGCCATCGCCAACGCGGGCGGCGACACCATCTCGGCCATCAAGCAGGCGGCGGAATTCGGCATCGGCGGCGCGCAGCAGCTGGCCGCCATGCTGCTGCTGATCACGGACGTGCACAGCCTGGGCCTGCAGGCCGCGCAGAAAACCTATCTGACGGTTCCGTCCTACTGGGACATGAACGACGGCACGCGCGCCTTCGCCAAGAAGTTCGAGGCCCGCGTGGGGCGTCCGCCCACCTTCCTGCAGGCCGGCGTCTACGGATCGGTGCGCCATTACCTGCAAGCCGTGAAGGCCGCCGGCACGGTGGACGCAGACGCCGTCATGGCGAAGATGAAGTCGCTGCCCATCGACGACCCCTTCAGCCTGAACGCGCGCATCCGCGAAGACGGGCTAGTGGTGCGCGACATGATGCTGGCGCAGGTCAAGACGCCGGCGCAGTCCAAGGCGCCCTGGGACTACTACAACATCGTGCGCAACATCCCCGGCGCCACGCTGGCCTGGCCGTTGTCGGAAAGCCAATGCCCGCTGGTCAAGCCATGACGCAAGCGGTTAGCCAGGCGGCAGTGACCCTGTCCGACTTCGGCAGCTTCTACGCGGGTGGCCGGCAGGTGCGCATCGACGGCCAGCCACAGCGCGACATCGCGTTCACGCAGAGCGCGTCGCTGGCCTACGACCCCAACGGCCTGTACCACTTCGAGCAGGCCTACGTGCAGTACTTCATCCCGGCGCGGCTCGCGCATCCGCTGCCCATCGTGCTGCTGCATGGCGGCGGCATGACGGGCGCGATGTGGGAACAGACGCCGGATGGAAGGCCGGGCTGGATGCAGCATTTCCTGCGCCAGGGCCACGCGGTCTATGTCGTGGACAACGTCGAGCGCGGCCGTGCGGGATGGGCGCCCTTCAAGGAAGTCTGGCCCGAGCCGCCCATCATCCGCAATGCCGAAGAGAGCTGGACGCTGTTCCGCTTCGGGCGCGCCGAAGACTACGCGGCGCGCCGTCCCTTTGCGGGACTACGCTTTCCGGTCGCAGCCTTCGATGCCTTCATCCGCCACGCGGTGCCGCGCTGGCTGGGCAACAACGATGCGGCGCTGCGCGGATTCTGCGCGGTGCTGGAGCGGGTGGGGCCTTGCCTGGTCATGGCGCACAGTCACGGCGGCGAGGTCGCCTACCGCGCGCTGCATGCGCGGCCGGACCTGGTGCGCGGCGTCATCGGCATCGAGCCCTCGGGCTTCTCGCCCGAGGTCGCGGCCCAGGCCGTGGCGGACAAGCCTTTCCTGTTCGTCTATGGCGACTACCTGGACGCCACGCCGCTGTGGGAAACGCTGTGCATCACCGGACAGGCCTATGCCGATGAGCTGGCGCGCCAGGGCGCCCGCGTGCAGACTTGGCGCCTGGCCGACATGGGCATCGGCGGCAATTCGCACATGCCCATGATGGACGACAACAGCGACGACATCGCCGCGCGCATCGGCGCGTGGATACGCGGCACGGCCGCCTGAGGCGGCCTTGCCACGCTCAGTTCAGCCCTGGACGGCCGCGGCCTTTTCCAGCGCCTGGGTCAGGTCGGCGATGATGTCCTCCGGCGATTCCAGGCCGATGTGCAGGCGTACCAGGGCGTTGTCGCCTTCGCCCCAATAGCGGTGCTTGGACAGGTCCTTGCCCGACACCAGCTGCACCAGGCTTTCGTAGCCGCCCCAGGAAAAGCCGATACCGAAGAGCGTCAGCGAATCCACGAACACGCGCGCCGCCGCCGGCGACAGGCGCAGTTCGACGGACAGCATGCCGTTGGAGCCCGTGCAATCGCGTTGCCACAACGCGTGGCCGGGATCCTGCGGCCAGGCCGGATGGAACAGGCGCACCGTCTCGGGACGGCTCTTGAAGAATTCGCACACCTGCAAGGCATGACGCGCATGCTGCGCCATGCGGATGGGCATGGTGCGCACGCCGCGCAGGGCCAGCCAGGCGTCGTCCGCGCTGATGGAATAACCCATGGCGTACTGCGTGCGGTTGAGCTTGCGGGCGATCTCTTCGTCATTGGTGACGACGGCGCCCAGCATCAGGTCGGAGTGTCCGCCCACGTACTTGGTGCCAGCAATGACGGACACCTGCGCGCCCAGCGTCAGCGGGCGGTAGATGTAGCCCGAGCCCCAGGTATTGTCGGTGGCCAGCACCAGGCCTCGACTCTGCGCGAAGGCGGCCATGGCGCCCATGTCCAGCATCTCGAACAGCAGGGATCCGGGCGACTCCACGTACAACAGCTTGGTGTTCGGACGCACCAGCTCTTCCAGGTCCTCGCCGGCGGCGAAGTACGTGATCTCGATGTTCATGCGCTTGAGCACCGCGTCGTCCAGCTCGCGCATCGGGCCATAGACGCAGTCCGAGATCAGCGCGTGGTCGCCGGCCGAGCACAGGGCCATCATGACCATGGTCATGGCCGACAGGCCCGAGGACGCCAGGTAGCAATGCGTGCCGCCTTCGAGCTGGGTGAAGACCTCTTCCAGCGCCGCATGCGTGTCCATGCCCATGCGCCCGTAGGTGGAGGCACGGCCGCCTGCCGCCTTGCTGCGCTGCGCCTTCTCGAGCGCGGCGAGGTTCTCGAAGCGCACCGTGCTGGCGCGCATCGGCGGCAGAGGCACCGGCGCCGTGCCGGTTTCTGGGTTGAACGGGGCGGTGCCTGCGTGCTGCAGAAGCGTATCGATGTGTTTGGTGGGCATCTTCAGTGGACTGCTTGCGTAGGGACAGGGGCGGAATAAAGGCGATCAGGATGAACCATATCAGGCCAGGCGCGGCCTGTCCCTATTCGCCGATCCAGGTGACGGTTTCGGACTGCGAGGCGCGGCTGGTGCGGTAGCTGTTGGCGGGATGCGCCGTGTCCGCATAGCCGAACGAAATGCCGCAGACCACGCGGCGGTCCGCCGCGATGCCGAGCTCCTCGCGCAGCACTTCCGGGTACATGGCCAGGGATGCCTGGGCAACCGTGGCCACGCCATTGGCCTGGGCCGCCAGCAGGAAATTGGCTACGTAGCCGCCGCAATCCATTGCGCCGTACTCGCCCAGCGCTTCGTCGGTGGTGACGATGGCCACGTGCGGCGCGTCGAACAGCTGGAAATTGCGCATTTCCTGGCGCCGGTAGGCCTCGCGGTCGCCGCGCGCCACGCCGACCGCGCCATACAGCTGGAAGCCTGATTCGCGCCGTCGGGCCAGGTACTCGCCCTGGTATTCGCGCGGAAACGGAAAATCCGGCGTGAAGCCAGACTGTTCCGCGCGGCGTTGCAGCGCGCCGCGCAAACGTTCCGTGCCCGCGCCTTCGGTGATCGTCACCTGCCAGGGCTGGCAATTGCACCAGGAGGCGGCGCGCTGCGCCAGGTCCAGGACGCGTTCGATGGTGCCGCGCGCGACCGGTTCGGGCAGGAATGCGCGGCAGCTGTGACGCGCTTGCAGCCACGCCTCGAGCGCGGCGTCGGGGCGCGCATCGGCGTCCTGCAAGGGTTCCCGGGATTGCGGCATGGCGGTGGGGGGCATGGCTGTTGTCTCTCCTGGTCGGCCCGGCAGGTCCCGCGAGGGACGCATGGGGCATGCATGATGGGCACGTCTTTGCCTTTATGATGCCACTTCCGGCCGCCTAGAGCCGGCCGAACCGTTCCAGGCGACCCCTCATGCTGCCCATCGACACCCTGATCGCATTCTTCGGCATTGCCGTCCTGCTGGCCCTGACCCCGGGACCGGACAATCTGTTCGTGCTGATGCAATCCGCCATCTGGGGCCGCAAGGCCGGCATGTTCGTGGTGCTGGGGCTGTGCACGGGACTGCTGGGACATACGGCCGCCGTGGCCGTGGGACTGGCAGCCGTGTTCGCGGCCTCGCCCATGGCCTTCACCGTGCTCAAGCTGGCGGGCGCCGCCTACCTGGCCTATCTGGCGTGGCAGATCCTGCGCGCGCCGGTCGAATCCGAAGCCGGCAAGCGGCCCGAACCCATGCGGCCCGGTGCGCTGTACCGCCGCGGCATCGTGATGAACCTGACCAACCCCAAGGTGCTGCTGTTCTTCTTCGCCTTCCTGCCGCAGTTCACCTCGCCGGCGCTGGGTCCCGTGGGTTTGCAGACCATGCAGTTGGGCGCGGTCTTCATGGTCGTCACGCTGCTGGTGTTCGGCGCCATTGCGTTCTTCTCGGGCGCGTTCGGTGAACTGCTGCAGCGCTCGGTGACCGCCAAGCGCTGGCTGAACCGGATTGCCGCGTTGGTGTTCATCGGGCTGGCCGTGCGGCTGGCAACGGCCACGCGTTAGGCGGCGCGGCGGCCCATGCGCGCCGCCTTGCTGCCCGCCACGCTCAGGCGGCCGAGAACCGTACGATGCCGTCCGCGCCCAGCGCGCGCTTGAGCTTGCCTTCGAAATACAGCGCATGCAGGTGCGCCAGCGCCTCGCCCATGGCGAAGGTCAGCTGGTGCAGGTCGAGCTTGCGCTTGAACAGCACCGGCACGATGTCCGTGGTCGATTGCGGCTGGATGGCACAAGCTTCCAGCACTTCGGCCAGGCGGTCGCGATGGTGTTCATGCTGTTGCGCGATGCGCTCATGCAGGCCCTTGAAGGGCCGGCCGTGCGAGGGCAGCACCAGCGTGTCCTGGGGCAGGTCGGCGTAGCCGTCCAGCGAACGCAGGTACAGGGGCAGGGGATTGGCGTCCGGCTCGTAGTCGAACACGCTGACGTTGGTGGAAATGCGCGGCAGCACCATGTCGCCCGAGATCAGCACGCCGAGATCCGGTGAAAACAGCGAAGCGTGCTCAGGCGCATGCCCATAGCCCACGATCACGCGCCAGTCGCGCCCGCCGATGCGCACCGCGTCGCCATGCAGGATGCGCGTATAGCGCGCAGGCACGGCCGGCACCAGATTGGGGTAGTAGTTGGCGCGCTGGCGGATCTGCTCTTGCGCGTCCAGGTCGGTCAGGCCGTGGCGGGCGAAGTGGTCCACCGCCGATTGGCCTCCCGGCCCACCGCCCGCATCGCCGCGGCGCGAGGACCACAGCGAGGCCACCACGAAGTCCGTCATCGTCATCCACAGTGGCGCATTCCAGCGTTCGCACAGCCAATGCGCCAGGCCGACGTGGTCGGGGTGCATGTGGGTGACGATGACGCGCAGCACCGGCAGGCCTTCCAGTTCGGTCTCGAACACGCGTTCCCACAACGTCTTCACTTCATCGCGCGTGATGCCGCAGTCGACAATGGTCCAGCCATCGCGGCCGTCGATGTTGTCGCGCAGCAGCCAGAGGTTGATATGATCCAGCGCGAACGGCAGAGGCATTCTGATCCATTTGACCCCTTCCGCCACCACGTGCGAACAGCCGGGTTCGGGCTGGAAATCAGCCCAGGGATATTGCAGTTTCTGTTCGTTCGGGTTCATTGCCTCTCCTCCACGCTTGACGATTGGGTCAAGTCATCATAATTTACGTTTACGTAAACTGCCACACGTCGCATGTCCCCGTCAACCTGGACCATCTCTGAACTCTCGCGCGAGTTCGACGTCACGCCCCGCACGATCCGCTTCTATGAAGACCAGGGGATCGTCAGCCCGGCGCGCGAAGGACGCAACCGCATCTTCGGGCCGCGCGACCGCACGCGCCTGAAACTGGCCCTGCGCGGCAAGCGCCTGGGCCTGCAATTGTCCGAGATCCTGACCCTGATCGATATGTATGACGGGCCGGGCGATACCGAGGTCCAGCTGCGCCAGTACCTGAGCGTGCTCGAACAGCACCGTAGCACGCTGGAACAGCAGCGCCGCGACATCGAGGATACCCTGCACGAAATTTCGCAGCAGGAACAGCAATGCCGCGATCTGCTCGCGCAGAAGCCTTAGGAACGCGGGCATGGGCGCTTTGCAAACTCTTGCGCTGTTCATCCTGACGGCGCTGGCCGAAATCGTCGGCTGCTATCTGCCTTATCTGTGGCTGCGCAAGGGCCATTCCATCTGGCTGCTCGCGCCCGCCGCGGCCAGCCTGGCGCTGTTTGCCTGGCTGCTGACGCTGCACCCCACGGCCTCGGGCCGCGTGTATGCGGCTTACGGCGGGGTCTACATCGGCATGGCGCTGTTGTGGCTGTGGGCCGTGGACGGGGTGCGTCCCAGCACGAGCGACTGGCTGGGCGTAAGCCTGTGCCTGGCTGGCATGCTGGTCATCATGTTCGGGCCGCGCAGCGCGTAGGCAGCGGCGCGTCCAAGAAAGGCGCCGCGAAACGCCGCAGCCTTGGGACGGCTCGAAAAAAAAGCGCGCGTACCCTGGAAGGTCGCGCGCTTTTTGTTGGACAAAGCTTACTCAGCCTTGATGTTGCCTTCCTTGATGACCCGCGCATTGTTCGCGAATTCCGCCTGCACCTGCTTGGCGAAAGCTTCGCCCACGGCCGTGCCCGGCTGCAGATAGGACTTGGCCAGCAGCTCCTGGAACTCGGCGCTGGCGACGGCCTTGGCCAAAGCGGCCTGCAGCGGCTGCGCAACCGTGGCCGGCAGATTGGCAGGCGCGAACACGCCGAAGTTCGAGTAGTACTGCGCCTGCGGCATCTTCAGTTCGGTCATGGTGGGCACGTCCGGCCAGGCGGCCAGACGCTCGGGCGCCATCACGGCCAGGGGCTTGAGCGCACCGTTGGCAACGTGCGGCAGCACCACGTCGCTGTTGACCACCAGCAGCTCGACCACGCCGCCCAGGCCGTCGGTCAGCGCCTGGCTGTTGCCACGGTAGGGCACGTGCAGCATCTTGGTGCCGGTCTGGGCCGTGACGGCCGACATGCCGATGTGGGCCACGGTACCCTGGCCCGGCGTGCCGTAGCGCACGCCGTCCGGATGCGACTTGGCGTAGTCGATCAGGCCGGCGAAGTCCTTCACCGGCAGCGCCTTGGTGGCGACGATGGCGACGGGCGCCACGGCCACGCTGGCCACCGGCGTCAGGTCCTTCATCGGGTCGTAGTTGGTCTTGGCCAAATGCGGGAAGATCGTCAGCGGGCTGGTGGATGCCAGCAGCAAGGTGGTGCCGTCCGGCTGCGCGCGCGCCACGAAGTCGGTGCCCACGGAGGCACCCGCGCCCGGCTTGTTCTCGACGATGACGGTTACGTTGCTTTCCTTGCGCAACACGTCGCCCAGCCGGCGTCCGATCGCGTCGGCGCTGCCGCCGGCGGTGTAGGGCACCACCAGCGTGACGGGCTTGGCCGGCCAGCTCTGCGCCATCGCGCCGCTGGCCATGATTGCCAAGGCCGCCCCCGCGGCCTTGATCAGCAATGTCTTCTTTTTCATATCGTCCTAGTAATGTTGCGTGGCACTGCGTCAGATAAAACGAAAAGCGTGAAGCGCATCAGGCCAGATAGCGTTGCGCCAAGCGCACCCAGTACGACGCGCCAGCCGGAATCAGGGAATCGTTGAAGTCATAGCTGGCGTTGTGCAGCATGCAGGGCCCCAGGCCATGGCCCGCCATGCGGTGCTCGCCGTCGCCGTTGCCCAGGAACACATAGCAGCCAGGCTTTTCCTGCAGCAGGAAGGCAAAATCCTCGGAAGCCATGGCCGGCTCGATCACCAATGCCTTGTCTTCGCCCACCACCTCGCGCATGACTTCCATGCAGAACTCGGTCTCGGCCACGGTATTCACCAGCGCCGGGTAGCGGCGCTCGAAGAACACGTCGGCCTCGCAGCCGTGCGCGGCCGCGATGTTGCCGGCGATCTCGTTCATGCGGCGTTCGATCAGGTCGACCACGTCGGTGCTGTAGGCCCGCACCGAGCCGCCCAGCCAGGCGCTATTGGGAATGACGTTGATCACGCTGCCGCCGGCCTGCACCTGGGTGATCGACAGCACGGCGGCGTCCAGCGGACGCTTGCTGCGCGTAAGAATGGTCTGCAGGGACTGGCCGATGGCAAACAGCGCGGGCACCGGATCGCTGCAATCCTGCGGCGCGGCGGCATGGCCGCCCTTGCCGCGGACGGTGATCTTGAAGCCGTTGGCGGCCGCCATCATCGGACCGGCACAGACGCCGATGGATCCGGCGGGCAGCCCCGGCCAGTTGTGCAGGCCAAACACGGCTTCGCAGGGGAAGCGTTCGAACAGGCCGTCCTGGATCATGGCGCGGCCGCCCGCGCCGCCTTCCTCGGCCGGCTGGAAGCACAGGTAGACCGTGCCGTCGAAGCCGCCTTCGGCCTGCAGGTGGCGCGCGGCGGCCAGCAGCATGGCGGTGTGGCCGTCATGGCCGCAGCCGTGCATCTTGCCGTCGTGGCGCGAGCGGTGCTCGAACTGATTCTCTTCCTGCATGGGCAGCGCATCCATGTCGGCGCGCAGCATGATGGCGCGATCCGACGCGCCGCGCTTGATCACGCCGACCACCCCGGTCTTGGCGATGCCGGTGTGGGTCTCGATGCCCCAGCCGCGCAGCGTGTCCGCCACCACCTTGGCCGTGCGGTGCTCTTCGTAGCAAAGCTCCGGATGCATGTGGATGTCGCGCCGCAGCGCCACAATTTCGTCCAGATTGGATAGTTCGAGCACGGCAAACTCCATCGCAATAATTCAGGATTCAAGGATCGGCTCGAATCTTACCCAGGGCCGCTCCCCCGGTAACACGCAATTACCTAGGGATAACCCGGATCCAATTTACGTTTACGTAAACGTAATATTTGCAGTGCATCATTGCCTAGCGATGGCCGATCGGCGCATCATGAGCCACGCGCGGCAATTCGGCGCCGGAGCCAGGCGCCCACAAAATAGTAAGTACCTACTATCACGGAGACAGCGATGAACCTTCCCGGCCTGAACTTCGACCTGGGCGAAGATCTGGACATGCTGCGCGACGCGGTGCGCAATTTCGCGCAGGCCGAGATCGCGCCGCGCGCCGCAGAAGTGGACCGCAGCGACCAGTTCCCCATGGACCTCTGGCGCAAATTCGGCGAGCTCGGCGTGCTGGGCATGACGGCCGATGAGGAATACGGCGGCGCAAAAATGGGCTATCTGGCCCACATGATCGTGATGGAGGAAATCTCCCGCGCCAGCGCCTCGGTCGGCCTATCCTACGGCGCGCACTCCAATTTGTGCGTGAACCAGATCAACCGCAACGGCACGGCGGCCCAGAAGGCCAAATACCTGCCCAAGCTGATTTCCGGCGAACACGTGGGTGCCCTGGCCATGAGCGAGCCGGGCGCTGGTTCCGACGTAGTCAGCATGAAGCTGCGCGCCGACAAAAAGGGCGACCGCTACGTGCTGAACGGCACCAAGATGTGGATCACCAACGGCCCCGACGCCGACACCCTGGTGGTCTACGCCAAGACCGACCCCGAAGCCCACCAGCGCGGCATCACCGCCTTCCTGGTCGAAAAGGGCTTCAAAGGCTTTTCCGTGGCGCAAAAGCTCGACAAGCTGGGCATGCGCGGCAGCCATACCGGCGAACTGGTGTTCCAGGACTGCGAGATCCCCGAAGAGAACGTGCTGGGTCAGGTCAACGGCGGCGTCAAGGTGCTGATGAGCGGCCTGGACTACGAACGCGCGGTGCTGTCCGGCGGCCCGGTGGGCATCATGCAGGCCGTGATGGACGTGGTCGTCCCCTATATCCATGACCGCAAACAGTTCGGCCAGGCCATCGGCGAATTCCAGCTGATCCAGGGCAAGGTCGCGGACCTGTACACCACCCTGCAGGCCAGCCGCGCCTTCTGCTATCAGGTCGGCAAGAACCTGGACCGCCTGGGCGCCGAACACGTGCGCCAGGTGCGCAAGGACTGCGCCGCGCTGATTCTGTACACGGCCGAAAAAGCCACCTGGATGGCGGGCGAGGGCGTGCAGATCCTGGGCGGCAACGGCTATATCAACGAATACCCGGTGGGCCGCCTGTGGCGCGACGCCAAGCTGTACGAGATCGGCGCCGGCACCAGCGAAATCCGCCGCATGCTGATCGGCCGCGAACTGTTCAACGAAACCGCCTGAGCGCGCCTCCATGATCCGCATGTCCGACGTCCAGCACATCGAACAGGCGCCCGCGCCGGGCCCTGCGCCGCTGGACGTCGCGCGGCTGATCCTGGCGGGCTTCGACCGCCACTACGCGCTGTTCCGCTACAGCGCCCAGCGTGCCAAGGCGCTGTTCGAATCGGGCGACTGGCACGGCATCCAGCGCCTGTCGCGCGAGCGCATCGAGTACTACGACATGCGGGTGCGCGAATGCGCCACCCAGCTGGAAGGCGTGCTGCGCGGCCGCCCGGAAGGCGCGGTAGGCGCCAATGGCAGCGCAGCCCCCACCCTGAGCGACGAGCAAACCGCGTTCTGGCAGCAGATCAAGCAGGAGTTCGTCGGACTGCTGGGCGAGCACCGCCAGCCCGAATGCGCCGAGACCTTCTTCAACTCAGTCTCCTGCCGCATCCTGCACCGTGACTATTTCCACAACGCCTTCCTGTTCGTCCGCCCGGCCATCGCCACCGATTACCTGGACAGCAGCATCCCCTCGTACCGGGTCTACTACCCGGCCACGGACGGGTTGGAGAAAAGCCTGATCCGCATGGTGGCGGACTTCGGTCTGGCGCTGCCCTTTGAAGACCTGCCGCGCGACACGCGGCTGCTGGCGCGCGCCGCGGTCAAGCAACTGCGCGCGACACTGCCGCGCCACGTCGGCCGCCGCATCGCCAGCGACTGCCAGATCCACGCGCTGGGCTCGCTGTTCTTCCGCAACAAGGGCGCCTACATCGTCGGCCGCCTGATCAACCAGGGCACGGTATATCCCTTCGCCGTGGCGCTGATGCGCAACCCGGCGGGCCAGGTCGTGCTGGACGCGCTGCTCTTGGGCGCCGACGACCTGAGCACGCTGTTCAGCTTCACCCGCGCCTACTTCCTGGTGGACATGGAAACGCCGGCCGCGGTGGTGAACTTCCTGTCCAGCCTGCTGCCGCGCAAGCCCAAGGCCGAGCTCTACACCATGATCGGCCTGCAGAAGCAGGGCAAGACGCTGTTCTACCGCGACTTCCTGCATCACCTGGCCCATTCGCGCGACGCCTTCGACATCGCCCCCGGCATCAAGGGCATGGTGATGTGCGTGTTCACGCTGCCGTCCTATCCCTACGTGTTCAAGCTCATCAAGGACCGCATCGACAAGGACGGCATGGACCATGCCACCGTGCGCCGCAAGTACCAGATGGTGAAGCTGCACGACCGCGTCGGCCGCATGGCCGACACCTGGGAATACTCGCAGGTGGCGCTGCCGCGCGCGCGCTTCGCGCCGGCGCTGCTGGAAGAACTGCGCCGGCTGGTACCCAGCCTGATAGAGGAAACCGGCGACACGGTGGTCATCCGCCATGTCTACATCGAACGGCGCATGACACCCTTGAACATCTATCTGCGCCAGGCTTCGGACGCGCTGCTGGACCCGGCCGTGCGCGAATACGGGGACGCCATCCGGCAGCTGGCCGCGGCGAATATCTTCCCCGGGGACATGCTCTACAAGAACTTCGGCGTCACACGCCTGGGCCGCGTCGTTTTCTACGATTACGACGAAATCCAGCGCATGACCGAAATGAATTTCCGGCGCATTCCGCCCGCTCCCAACGAAGAGGCGGAACTGGCTTCCGAGCCCTGGTACGCCATTGGTCCGAATGACGTCTTCCCCGAAGAATTCGGACGCTTCCTGCTAGGCGACCCGCGCGTGCGCGGCGCCTTCATGCGTCACCATGCCGACCTGCTGGAACCGGACTGGTGGCAAGCCTGCCGCAACCATGTTGCGCAAGGCCGGATTGAAGAATTTTTCCCTTACGATACGGACAGACGCCTGCGTCCGGAATGCCCTCCAGGCGACCACGCGGCCTCGTAAACCCCAGAGCTGTCCCGACCCTCACAGGAGCTAGCCATGTCAGATCCCATCGTCATCGTTTCCGTTGCCCGCACGCCCATGGGCGGCATGCTGGGCGCCTTGTCCGGCCTGGCCGCGCACGAGCTGGGCTCGATCGCCATCAAGGCCGCCGTCGAACGCGCGGGCATCAAGCCCGAGCAAGTCGAAGAAGTCATCATGGGCAACGTGCTGCAAGCCGGCCAGGGCCAGGCCCCGGCGCGCCAGGCCGCGCTGGGCGCGGGCCTGCCGCTGGGCGTGGCTTGCACCACCATCCACAAAGTCTGCGGTTCGGGCCTGAAGGCCGCCATGTTCGGCCATGACCTGCTGGCCGCGGGCAGCGCCAACATCGTGGTCGCCGGCGGCCAGGAAAGCATGAGCAACGCCCCCTACCTGCTGCTCAAGGGCCGCCAGGGCTACCGCTACGGCCACAACACCGTGTACGACCACATGGCGCTGGACGGCCTGGAAGACGCCTACGACAAGGGCAAGGCCATGGGCGTGTTCGCCGAAGACTGCGCCTCCAAATATTCCTTCACCCGCGAACAGCAGGACGCGTTCTCGCTGGAATCGCTGCGCCGCGCCCGCGCCGCGTCGGAAGACGGCAGCTTCAAGTGGGAAATCGCCCCCGTGACCGTGGCCGGCCGCAAGGGCGACACCGTGATCGACACCGACGAGGCCCCCACCAAGGCCATGCCGGAAAAGATCCCGACCCTCAAGCCCGCCTTCAAGAAGGACGGCACCGTCACCGCCGCCAACTCGTCGTCGATCTCGGACGGCGCCGCCGCCATGGTGCTGATGCGCGCCTCCACCGCCGAGAAGCTAGGCGTAAAGCCGCTGGCCCGCATCGTCGCCCACAGCCAGCACTCGCAAGAGCCGAACTGGTTCACCACCGCCCCCGTGGGCGCGCTGAAGAACCTGTTCGCCAAGACCGGCTGGAAGGCCGAGGACGTGGACCTGTACGAAATCAATGAAGCCTTCGCGGTGGTCACCATGGCCGCCATGGCCGACTTCAAGCTGCCGCATGACAAGGTCAACGTCCACGGCGGCGCCACCGCCCTGGGCCATCCGATCGGCGCGTCCGGCGCCCGCCTGATGGCCACCCTGGTCGGCGCGCTGCGCAAGACCGGCGGCAAGCGCGGCGTGGCCACGCTGTGCATCGGCGGCGGCGAAGCCGTGGCAATGGCGATTGAAATGATCTGACGCAACGCCGGGAGGCTTCGGCCTCCCGGCTTTCGATGGATTCCGCTGCGCCTTTTTTGCATGGCGTCGTAGCGCGACGGGTCGGTCGCGCGCCGTGCAGGAAAGGCGCAACGAAATCCCTCTTCGATACCGATATCCGATAAGCATGCCCGGCCCACCGGGCAGCGAGACAAACCGCTCCACGAGCGCCTTCAAATTTCCAACAAGCAGGACGGGTGGAACCCCATGCCCATCATCGAATCCCGCATCAATCCGCGGTCGCAGGACTACACCGACAATGCGCAGGCCATGCAGGCGCAGCTGGACGATCTGGACCAGCAGCTGGCCCATACCGCGCTGGGCGGCAGCGAAGCCGCGCGCGCCAAGCACGTGGCGCGCGGCAAGCTGTTGCCGCGCGACCGCGTTGAACACCTGATCGATCCGGGCACGCCGTTCCTGGAACTGTCGCCGATGGCGGCGCACGGCATGTACGGCGGCGAAGCCCCCGGCGCCGGCGTCATCACCGGCATCGGCCGCGTGGCCGGCACGGAATGCGTGATCGTCTGCAATGACGCCACGGTCAAGGGCGGCACCTACTACCCGATGACGGTCAAGAAGCACCTGCGCGCGCAGGAGATCGCCGCGCAGAACCATCTGCCCTGCGTCTATCTGGTGGATTCGGGCGGCGCCAACCTGCCGCAGCAGGACGAGGTCTTTCCCGACCGCGAACACTTCGGCCGCATCTTCTACAACCAGGCGCAGATGTCCGCGCAGGGCATTTCGCAGATCGCCGTGGTGATGGGCTCCTGCACCGCCGGCGGCGCCTACGTGCCCGCCATGAGCGACGAGTCCATCATCGTCAAGAACCAGGGCACCATCTTCCTGGGCGGCCCGCCGCTGGTAAAGGCCGCCACCGGTGAAGAAGTCAGCGCCGAGGACCTGGGCGGCGGCGACGTGCACACACGCCTGTCCGGCGTGGTGGACCATCTGGCCGCCAACGACATGCACGCGCTGCAACTGGCACGCAACGCCGTCGCACGCCTGAACCGCAAGAAGCCGCAGCCGCTGGCCACCCTCCCGGTACGCGAGCCGCGCTACGACCCGAGCGAACTGAATGGCATCATCCCCGCCGACACGCGCAAGCCCTATGACGTGCGCGAAGTCATCGCGCGCATCGTCGACGGCTCCGAGTTCGACGAGTTCAAGGCGCGTTTCGGCCCCACGCTGGTCACCGGCTTCGCGCACATCCACGGCATGCCCGTGGGCATCGTGGCCAACAACGGCATCCTGTTCTCGGAGTCCGCGCAAAAGGGCGCGCACTTCATCGAACTGTGCGCGCAGCGCAAGATCCCGCTGGTGTTCCTGCAGAACATCACCGGCTTCATGGTCGGCCGCAAGTACGAAAACGAAGGCATCGCCCGCCACGGCGCCAAGATGGTGACGGCCGTTGCCACCGCCGCCGTACCCAAGTTCACCGTGCTGATCGGCGGCTCGTTCGGCGCCGGCAACTACGGCATGTGCGGCCGCGCCTATTCGCCGCGCATGCTGTTCATGTGGCCCAACGCCCGCATCTCGGTCATGGGCGGCGAGCAGGCCGCCAGCGTCTTGGCCACGGTCAAGCGCGACGGCATCGAGGCCCGCGGCGGCCAGTGGTCCGCCGACGAGGAAACCGCCTTCAAGACGCCCATCCGCGAACAGTACGAACGCGAAGGCCATCCCTACTACGCCACCGCGCGCCTGTGGGACGACGGCATCATCGCCCCGGCCGACACGCGCCGCGTGCTGGGCCTGGCCTTGTCGGCAGCCTTGAACGCGCCCATCGAGGACACCAAGTTCGGCGTGTTCCGCATGTAGGGCGGCACACCCGCCCCCATTGCCGCCCAAGAATAATTTCAGCCTGGATGACATCCATGTTCGACACTTTGCTGATTGCCAACCGCGGTGAAATCGCCTGCCGCGTGGCCGCCACCGCCCGCCGCATGGGCATCCGCACCGTCGCGGTGTATTCCGACGCCGACGCCAACGCCCGCCACGTCGCCGCCTGCGACCAGGCCGTATACATCGGCGGCTCGGAGCCGCGCGCCAGCTACCTGCGCGCCGACGCCATCCTGCAAGCCGCACGCGATACCGGCGCCGGCGCCATCCACCCCGGCTATGGTTTCCTGTCGGAAAACGAAGCCTTCGCCGAAGCCGCTGAAAAAGCCGGCATCGCCTTCGTCGGCCCGCCGGCCTCCGCCATCGCCGCCATGGGCAGCAAGTCCGCCGCCAAGTCGCTGATGGAAAAAGCCGGCGTACCGCTGGTGCCGGGCTATCACGGCGACAACCAGGACCCGCAGTTCCTCAAGACCCAGGCCGACGCCATCGGCTACCCCGTGCTGATCAAGGCCAGCGCCGGCGGCGGCGGCAAGGGCATGCGCGTGGTCGAATCGTCGGGCGCGTTCCTCGACGCATTGGCTTCCTGCCAGCGCGAGGCCGCGTCCAGCTTTGGCGACGACCGCGTGCTGATCGAACGCTATCTGCAGAAGCCGCGCCACATCGAGATCCAGGTGTTCGCCGACACGCATGGCAACTGCGTCTACCTGTTCGAACGCGATTGCTCGGTGCAGCGCCGCCACCAGAAGGTGATCGAGGAAGCCCCGGCCCCCGGCATGACTGAAGAGCGCCGCCGCGCCATGGGCGAAGCCGCCGTGGCCGCCGCGCGCGCCGTGGGCTACGTGGGCGCGGGCACGGTGGAATTCATTGCCGAGCCCGACGGCCGTTTCTACTTCATGGAAATGAACACGCGCCTGCAAGTCGAGCACCCGGTCACCGAAATGATCACGGGCCACGACCTGGTCGAATGGCAGTTGCGCGTGGCCGCCGGCCAACCGCTGCCGGCGCGCCAGGAAGACCTGCGCATCCAGGGACATGCCATCGAGGCCCGCATCTACGCCGAGAACCCCGAGAAGGGCTTCCTGCCGTCCATCGGCACCCTGGCCTACCTGGGCCTGCCTGCGCACACCGCGTTTGCCAATGGCGACATCCGGGTCGACGGCGGCGTGCGCATGGGCGACACCATCACGCCGTTCTACGACCCCATGATCGCCAAGCTGATCGTGCACGGCGCCGACCGCGACCAGGCCCGCGCCCGCATGCTGCAAGCGCTGGCCCAGACGCAAGCCGTGGGCGTGCAGACCAACGTGGCCTTCCTGTCGCGCCTGATGCAGGACAGCGCCTTCGCCGCCGCGGACCTGGACACCGGCCTGATCGAACGCCAGCGTGCCACGCTGCTGCCCGAACCCCAGGCCGCCAGTCCCGCCACGCTGGCGCTGGCCTGCGCCGCCGTGCTGGTGCGCCAGGGCCTGGCGCAGCCGGGCGCCGCCGGCGGCAAGCTGTCCGCCGACCCCTGGGACGCGCGCGACGGCTGGCGCCTGGGCGGCCGCTACCAGCGCCAGCTGCAATGGGTGGACAACGGCGAAACCCGCCGCGTCACCGTCGCCCGCCAGGGCGGCGCCTGGACCCTGGACAGCGGCGCCGGCCCGCAAGCCTTCCTGTGGCGCGCCCACGCCAGCGCCAATCCCAACCTGGCCTATGGCCTGCGCATCACGCTGGACGGCCATGAGAGCGCCGGCACGGTCGTGCTGCACGCCGACCGCGCCCACGTCTTCGGCGAAGCCGGCGTGCACGTGCTGGACCTGTACGATCCGCTCGCGCATTCGCAGGACACGCAGGGCGAACATGGCGGCGGCCTCACCGCCCCCATGCCCGGCAAGATCATCTCGATCTCGGTCAAGGCCGGCGACACCGTGGAAAAGGGCCAGCCGCTGCTGGTGATGGAAGCCATGAAAATGGAACACACCATTTCCGCGCCCGCCGACGGCAAGGTGACAGAAGTGTTCTACGGCGTGGGCGATCAGGTGACGGAAGGGGCCGAGCTGGTCGCCATCGGCGAGTAGCCAGGCGCGCCGTAACAAAATCGTCACCCGCCTCGCCGCCTGCGGGTTCATCATGGGCGCTCCTGCTTATCCACGGGAGTACCCATGATGAGTTCAATACCATCCGAACAGGCGGCGCCCCGCCTGTTTCCAACCCTGCGCTGCCGCGACGCGGAGGCGATGATCCGCTGGCTTACCGGCGTGGTGGGATTCACCGAACATGCCGTCTACCGCGACGACGGCACTGTGCAGCATGCGGAACTGGCCTACGGCAGCTCCCTCTTGATGCTGGGCCCGGACCGCGACGACGCCCATGGCAAGCTGGTGGGCGACCTGCAAGGACGCCGCACCGATGCGCTGTATCTGGCCGTGGACGATCCGGACGCCCTGCACGCGCAGGTCCAGGCCAGCGGCGCCACCATCGAAACCCCGCCTTATGACACCGCCTACGGCAGCCGCGAGTTCGCCTGCCGCGATCCGGAAGGCAATCTGTGGAGCTTCGGGACGTATTGGCCGAAGGTGTAGCGGCAGCGCGCGCCCGCCGCATTCACTTATGCGTTTTCCGCAATCATTTATCGAAATAGATTATTCTTGTTATAAATAAGCAAGGACTCCTATCCTCCTCGTAACGTCATTCGACAGCCACGAGGAGATTCTGATGAGTGCGGTTCTGCAAGCGAAGGCATCGCCGGCAAACATGGTGCCGGCCGGCGTGGACCTGGTCGAGTACTACTACGAGCGCGGCTTCACGGACGGGTTGCCCGTCGTGCCGCCGACTCAGGAAAAGATCGACGAGATCGTGGCCCGGCTGGGTGGCGATGCCAACTTCGTCGAAGCGCGAGTGGCGCCGCGCTGGGGCGAACTGACGCGCGAAGTGCTGGCCGTCAACATGGTGATGGCCGGCTGCAGGCCCGAGTACGCGCCGGTGGTGCTGGCAGCGGTAAAGGCCGTCACCGATCAAGCCTTCAACCTGAATGGCGTGCAGGCCACCACGCACGTGGCCGCGCCGCTGCTGGTTGTGAACGGGCCGATAGCGCGCGAAATCGGCATGAACGGCGGCGTCAACGCGTTCGGCTCCGGCAATCGCGCCAACGCCACCATCGGCCGGGCGCTGCGCCTCATCATGCTGAACGTGGGCGGTGGCTGGCCAGGAGACCTGGACAAAAGCACGCTGGGGCATCCCGGCAAGTACACCTACTGCGTCTGCGAAAACGAACTGCAAAGTCCGCTGGCGCCGTATCACGTGGAACACGGCTACAAGGCCGAAGACTCCACGGTGTTCGCCATGGCGGCCGAGGCGCCGCACAGCGTGACGAACCACATTTCCAACGACCCCGAAGGCATCCTCGACACCATGTGCTCGGCCATGAGCACCATCGCGTCCAACAGCGCGGTGCTGGGTGGCCACATCGCGGTGGTGCTGGGCCTGGAACACGCGCAGACCATCGGCAAACACGGCTGGTCGCGCGCCGACGTGCGCAACTACCTGTACGTCAATCACGGCAACCGCTTTATCGACCTGGCTTATGGCCACCGTTACGGCAAGGTCTACAACCGCAACCTGCCCAAGTACTACAAGCGCAACGACGACACCCGCATTCCCATCGTGCACAGCCCGGACCACATCCATCTGTTCGTGATGGGCGGCGAGGCCGGCCGCTTTTCCGTGCTGATACCAGGCTGGGGGCATATGAGCACGCCCGTGCTGCGCGCAATCGATGGCGCCAACGCCGACAGCGGCGATTGCACCAGCGGCGCCTGCGCCATCTGAGGCCGCGTCTGGAACCGACAACCAGGAGATTGGAAATGCTGATGAACAACGGGGAAAAAGTCGCGGTGTACGACCCGCGCGGCGCGCTGCGCTTCGAAGATGTGCCGGTATCGGCGCGCAAGAAGCACCTGGCCGGATTGCGGCTGGGCATACTCGACAACTCCAAATGGAACGCCAACAAGCTGCTGCGCGGCGCGGCGGCGGCCTTGGGCGAGGACATCGAATTCGCCGAGGTGAACTACTACGTCAAGCACAGTTTTTCCAAGGATGCTGCGCCCGAGCTGATCGAGCGCATCGCGGCCGAGAACGACGTGGTGCTGACCGCCATCGGCGATTGCGGCTCCTGCTGCTCGGCCTGCGTGCGCGACTCGATCGCGCTGGAGCGGCTGGGCGTTCCCAGCGCAGTGATCATCACGACCGAGTTCGCCCGCGAGACGGAGCTGACGCGGCAGGCCATCGGCATGAAGGCGCTGGAGCCCGTCGTGATCGCGCACCCGGTCAGTTCCATCACCGCCGAAGAAGTGGCGCAGCGCGTCGTCCAGATCAAGGAACAGGCGCAACAGGTGTGGCTGGGCACGAAGGCGCCGATGCAGGTCCGCGTAGAGCTGCAATAACGGCGGCCGCCGAGGCGGCGTCTCAGGCGCCGCGGCCGACGGCGCGGCGACAACGGGAGACAGAACGATGGGCGCACTATCGCATTTGCGAGTGCTGGACCTTTCGCGCGTGCTGGCGGGCCCCTGGGCCAGCCAGCTGCTCGCGGATCTGGGCGCGGAGGTCATCAAGATCGAGCGGCCCGGCCAGGGTGACGACACGCGCGGCTGGGGCCCGCCATGGATCAGCGATCCGCAATGGGGCGACGTAGCGCAGTCGGCTTACTTCGCGGGCGCCAACCGCAACAAGAAGTCTGTGGCGGTCGACATCGCCACGCCCGATGGCCAGCGGCTGGTGGCGGCGCTGGCCGCGCAATGCGACGTGCTGATCGAGAACTTCAAGGTGGGCGGTCTGCAGGCCTATGGCCTGGACTATGACACGCTCAAGCGCAGCCATCCCGGGCTGGTGTATTGCTCCATCACCGGCTTCGGCCAGGACGGGCCCTATGCCAACCGGCCGGGCTATGACTTCCTGATCCAGGGCATGGGCGGCCTGATGAGCATCACCGGCCGAGGCGATGGCCAGCCCGGCGCCGGCCCCTTGAAGGTCGGCGTGGCGCTGACCGACATCCTGACCGGCCTGTACGCCACCGCCGGCATCCAGGCGGCATTGGCGCATCGCGACCGCACGGGCGAGGGCCAGCACGTCGACGTGGCCCTGCTGGACGTGCAGGTGGCCGCGCTGGCGAACCAGGCCATGAACTTCCTGGCCAGCGGCTGCGAACCCGCGCGCCTGGGCAACGCCCACCCCAATATCGTGCCGTACCAGGACTTCGCCACCCGCGACGGCCACGTCATCGTCACCGTGGGCAACGACGCGCAATTCCGCCGCTTCTGCGGCGCCATCGGTCGCCCCGACCTGGCGGACGATCCGCGCTACGCCACCAACACGGCGCGGCTGGCATCGCGCGACACGCTGATTCCGCAGATCCAGACACAGATGGCGGAACAGCCCAGCGCGCACTGGCTGTCCACGCTTGAAACGCTGGGCGTGCCTTGCGGCCCCATCAATGGCCTGGCGGAAGTATTCGCCGATCCGCAAGTCCTGCAACGCGGCATGCGCGTGCCGATGCCCGACGCGCAATCGGGCTGCGCCGAACTGATCGGCAATCCCCTGCATCTATCGGGCACGCCTGTGGAGTATCGCAGCGCGCCTCCTGTACTGGGCGCCCATACGGAACCGGTCCTGCGCGACATGCTGGGACTGGCGCCAGAGGCGCTCGCCGAACTGCGGCGCAACGGCGCGATCGCCGCCGCATCCTGAGTAGCTGTGCCTTACACAAGAATGAGACTAGGGAGACAAACCATGGAACCATGCATTCTGGCGCAGGACCCCTCAAACCCCCTCAGGCGCCGCCTGTTGATCGGAGCCGCGGGCGCAACCCTGGGTACGCTTTGCGGCGGCGCCCGCGCGCTGGCCGCCACCGACTACCCGTCCAAGCCGTTGCGCGTCGTCATTCCCTATCCGCCGGGCGGTCCCACCGACATCGTGGGCCGCATCGTCGCGGCGACCTTGGCCGACAAGCTGGGACAATCGGTCGTCATCGACAACCGGCCCGGCGCCAGCGGCATGATAGGCGCGGACGTCGTGGCCAAGGCGGCACCGGACGGCTACGTGCTGCTGATCAATGTCTCGGGCCAGCTGGTCAACCCGGCGCTCTACGCCAACATGTCGCATGATCCGCTCAAGGATTTCCGCGGCATCACCAATCTGGCCTCGACGCCCATCCAGCTGGTAATCAGCGCCAATTCGCCGGTGCGCTCGGTTGCCGACCTGATCGCCCTGGTGCGCTCGCAACCCGGCCGCCACAACTTCGCGTCATCCAGCAACGGCACGCCCGGCCATCTGGCTGGAGAGGTGTTCAAGGCGGCCGCCAAGCTCGACGTCACGCATATCCCCTACAAGGGCAGCGCGCCGGCGCTGACCGATGTGATCGGCGGCCAGGTCACCTACATGCTGGACTCGATGCCCTCGTCCATCAGCCTCGTCAAAGGCGGCAAACTGCGCGCGCTGGCAGTCACCTCGGACCAGCGCGTGGCCGCGTTGCCGGACGTGCCGACCTTCGCCGAACTGGGTTATCCCAGCGTCAACCTGACCACCTGGTACGGCATGTGGGCGCCGGCCCAAACGCCGCCGGAACTGGTCGCACGCATCTACCAGCAAGTGAATGCGGTGCTGCAAAAACCGGATGTGCGCGCGCGCCTGGCCGACGCGCAGGCCATGCCGGTGGGCGATACGCCGGAGCACTTCGACGCCTATTGCCGTTCCGAAGCGCAGCGCTATGCCGAGATCGTGCGGCTGGCGGGAATCCGTCTGCAATGAGCGCCGTCGACTCCCACCGCCATGCGCGGCTGCTCATCCTCGGCTCCGGACCGGCCGGCTATGCCGCCGCGGTCTACGCCGCCCGCGCCAACCTGAAGCCGGTGCTGATCGCGGGCATGGCGCAGGGCGGCCAGCTCATGACCACGACCGATGTCGACAACTGGCCCGCCGACGTGCACGGCGTGCAGGGGCCTGACCTGATGCAACGGTTCCAGGACCATGCGCTGCGCTTCGGCACCGAGGTCATCGCCGACCACGTCCAGAGCGTGGACCTGTCGCGGCGCCCCTTCACCCTGCGTGGCGAACGCGCGACCTATACCTGCGACGCTTTGATCGTGGCGACGGGCGCGGTCGCGCGCTATCTGGGACTGGAGTCTGAACAGGCCTACATGGGTAAAGGCGTATCCGGCTGCGCGACCTGCGACGGCTTCTTCCATCGCGGCCGCGACGTATGCGTGGTGGGCGGCGGCAACACGGCGATCGAGGAAGCGTTGTACCTGTCGAACATCGCCCGTTCCGTCACGCTCATCCACAGACGCGGAACCTTCCGCGCCGAGGCCATCATGCTGGACAAACTCAAGGCCAAGGTCGAACAAGGCCTGATCCGGTTGAAGCTGGACAGTGTGTTGGACGAGGTGCTGGGCGATGCGGGCGGAGTGACGGGCGTGCGTGTCCGGCATCTGGCAGATGGAAGCTGCGTGGACCTGGAGGTGAGCGGATGCTTTGTCGCCATCGGTCATCGTCCCAGCACTGAGCTGTTCGAAGGCCAGCTTGCGCTGGAGGATGGCTACATCGTGACGCAAGCTGGACGCAGGGGACTCGCCACCATGACCAGCGTAGGCGGGGTGTTCGCCGCTGGCGACGTGCAGGACACGGTGTACCGGCAAGCCATCACCAGCGCCGGTAGCGGCTGCATGGCGGCGCTGGACGCGCAGCGCTTTCTGGAACGGTCGGCGTTCTGAGGCCGGTTGGTCTAGGCGCCACTGCGGCGGCCGCGGCGCGCGGGCGCAACGACCTGCACCCAGTCGCTGCGCAACTGCGCCAGGAAGCCGCTGGCACTGGGTGTCAGGCCGCGCTCCTTGAGGAACACCACGCCGATGGCCTGGCTCAACGCGGGCTTGGTCAACGGCCGCGCCACCAGGTCCGCGCTCAGCGCGGCCGGCACCGCGCCGCCAGGCACAATGGCGATGCCCACGCCAGCCCACACGCATTGCATCACGGTGGCGAACTGGCTGACCGTGACCGCGTGCCGCAGCGGCACGCCGGCAATCGACGCATGGCTGTCGATCAGGCGGCGCGTCTGCGCCTCGCGCGGCAGTGAGACCAGCGCATATGGCGCCAGTTGCTCAAGCGTCACGCCGGTCTGCGTGGACAGCGGGTGCTTGCGCGGCATCACCACATGAAAGGCTTCGCGGCCCAGCGACACTACCGAAAAATCGCTTGGCACTTCGTCGATGTAGGTAATGCCCATGTCGGCCACGCCGCTGCGCACGTCGTCCAGCACCGTGCCGTGCACGCCCTCGCGGATCTGCAATTCGATGCGAGGCCGCGATTCGCGATAGCGGGCGACGATGCCCGGCAGCTGCGTGTAGGCCACCGACATCACCGCGGACACGATGCTACGGCCACGCTGTTCATCCGAAATCTCGCGCATGTTCTCGTAGGAAATGCGCAGGTCGGACAGCATGCGGTTCGCCAGCGACACAAACTCCTGGCCCGCTGGCGTGGTTTCAACACGGCGAGTGGAACGATGGAACAGCTCGACGCCCAAGGCCTTTTCCACGCGCTGCACCGTGCGTGTAAGCGCGGGTTGCGAGATATTCAGCGTCAGCGCGGCGGCGACGAAACTGCCGCACTCGGCGACGGTGCTGATCGCCTGCAATTCGCGCGAACTCAAGTCGGGAAGCGTGGCCATGGGTGGTTTTCCCTGTACGGGTCGATTTATGCAGGAATCGGAATTATAGATTTCACGCATCCGCCTTGCGCATGAATGAGAGCCGCCGTCTTCCGGGACAGGCTGGATTTCCGAAACCCGTCTGCAGGGGAGGCTCTTAGTTTCCCGTCAGCGACTTCTTCCTAGAATGCGGGGTTCGGCGCCCGTCACGCGCCTCAAGCGCCATCCCTCATGCCCGCCCCCGATTCCCCCAGTCCGCTTCAACGTCCCGCCTTCCTGCATTACCTGTTTGCGCGTATTGGCGCATCGCTGGCCTTCCAGATCGTCTCGGTCGCGGTGGGCTGGCAGATCTATGCGCTGAGCGGCAGCGCCCTGGACCTGGGGCTGATCGGCCTGGCGCAGTTCCTGCCCATGGCGGCGTTGACCCTGGTGGTGGGCCACGTGGCCGACCGCTACGACCGCCGCAAGATCGTGGCGCTGTGCATGGCGCTGGAAGCGCTGGCCACGCTGGTGCTGGCAATCGCGGCCCTGCATGGCGTGGGCGGCAAGACGCTGATCTACGCCACCATCATCATCATGAGCTCGGCCCGCGCCTTTGAGGCCCCGACCATGGCCACGCTGATCCCGGCGGTGGTGCCGCGCGAATGGCTACCGCGCGCGACCGCGCTGGCGTCCTCCGGCGGACAGATCGCGCAGATCGCCGGCCCGGCGCTGGGCGGCGTCGGCTATGGGTTGGGGGCAGGGTGGATCTACTGCGTGGCAGCGGCCCTGTACTTGTCGGCCTTCGCGTCCATCGCCACGCTGGTCATCGAGCGCGCTCCGCCGCGCAAGGAACCGACCACCTGGCGCACGCTGTTTGCGGGCATCTCCTTCATCTTTCAGCGCCGCCTGCTGCTGGGCACCTTGTCGCTGGACCTGTTCGCCGTGCTGCTGGGCGGGGCCACCGCCTTGCTGCCCATCTTCGCCAAGGACATCCTCAACGCCGGCCCCTGGGCGCTGGGCGCGCTGCGCGCCGCCCCCGCCTGCGGCGCCGCGCTGATGTCATTGACGCTGGCCCGCCTAAGCCTGGGCGAACACGTGGGCCGGCTGCTGTTCGGCGCGTTGATGGTGTTCGGGTTGGCCACCACGGTATTCGGCCTGTCCACCTCGATCCCACTGTCCATCGGCGCGCTGGTGGTGCTGGGCGCGGCGGATGCGGTCAGCGTGGTGGTGCGTTCGTCGCTGGTGCAACTGAACACGCCCGACCATATGCTGGGCCGCGTCAGCGCCGTGAACACGCTATTCATCGGCGCCTCCAACCAGCTCGGCGAATTCGAATCCGGCGTCATGGCCGCGGCGTTCGGCGCGGTGCCTGCGGTGGTGATCGGCGGGGTCGGCACCATCGCCGTGGCGGGATTGTGGATGCGGTGGTTTCCGGAGTTGAGGAAGCTCAGGAGCTTGCACGCGCCCTGATGCGGTGCGCGCCGTGAACAGCGCGTCGAAACCCTCGGCCAGTTCCGCGTAGAGATTGCGCTGCCTCTATCCCCGGCAGCAACACTCGATAATCTTGGTACAATAAGAATCATTATCATTTGATCAAGCCATGCCTACGCGCCCGGGTCACAGAACCCGGCGCCGGACATCGACAGGGGCATCATGGGGGAGCGGTTCTTCGGCGTAATCGCCGAGGCATACAAGTCGTGGAACGCGGAGCTGGTCGGTTTCCTGAACCGGCAGCTCAAGCGTTCGCCCGAGGCCGCCCAGGATTTGGCGCAGGAGACCTTCGCCAAATGGCTGGCCGCGCATCAAGGCGCCGAGCCGCCGGAGAAGCCGCGCGCCTATCTGTACGAGATCGCCCGCAACCTGCTGCGCGATCACTGGCGCCGCGAGAACGTGCGCGACGAACATGTGGTGGCCAGTCTGGACGATCAGGATTTCGAACCGACGGCGTGCGGTCTGGCTGCTCCCGCCGGACAACAGCCCGAAGCCCGCGCGGACGCCAGCCAGCGCCTGCGCCTGCTGCAGGCCGCCATCGACGAGATGCCGCCGCGCCAGCGCGAGGCCTTCCTGCTTTATCGGTATGATGAGCTCCGTTGCGAGGACATCGCCGAGCACATGGGCATCTCCGTGCGGGCGGTGGAGAAGCACCTGCAACTGGCGCTGGCGCACTGCAAGCGCCGTGTCCACGGCGAAACGCCATGACCCGATCCCTACCTTTGTCCGCTGTCGAAGAGGCCGCGAGCGCATGGTTCATGCGCCGCCGGGAACGCGCGTCCGACGCAGGCGCCGAACAGGCCTTCCAGGCGTGGCTGCGAGCTTCGGCCGAGCACCAGCGGGAGTACGAACGGCTGGAGCAGGTGTGGGAGGACATGGCGGCGCTGCCGCTCCCGGACTCCGCGCCGACGCGTACGCACGCCCA
>NZ_JADIJM010000044.1:0-25657 GCF_017355315.1 Achromobacter sp. SD115
CCGGCACGGCAGCGCCCGGGGTGGCGCGGGGCAACGATTGCGGTCCGGAGCCTTCGCTCCGGACTTCCCCTTCGTCATCGTCGTCCAGGCCTGCGGCCTTCCCTTCCGATTCCCTCGGGCTTATCGACGCCCCGCGCCACCCCGGGCGCTGCCGCGTCGGGCTCTGCTAGCTGAATCTTGCCAGCCGCTGGGACGGACGGTGTGCTTGACGTTCTCATCCCGGACGAGAAAGAGAGAAAGATCTTGCAGGGACGCCAAAGACGGCCGCGCGGGCGGCCTTCTTTGGCATATGGGTATTGTTAGTTGTACGGATGACGCTGCGCGCTGGTGTCGGCACGCGTTCATATGCAGTTCGTCGACCAACACCACTTCCTGTTCGTGCACAGATCATCATCAACGCGCAGCGCCATCACCAACCGCAAGACACCGCGTAAGCCCCAGGCCGGCCGCCCGCGCGGCCGGCCTGGGGCGGGCATCGCAAGATCTTTCGCCCACCTCCACCGTCGGCGAGAACCCTACGAAGACCAGCCCGGCCCAGCTGACGCCAAGTTTCAAAAGCGGAGCCTGGTGCGTCGGTGCGCTGGGGCGCGCGGGGCGTCGATAAGCCCGAGGGAATCCGAAGGGAGCCGAAGGCGTACGAGGATGACGACGGGGAAGTCCGGAGCGCAGGCTCCGGACCGCAATCGTTGCCCCGCGCGCCCCAGCGCACCGACGCACCAGGCGGATTAAGAACCCGCCGCAGCGCCAGCAGCAACTCCCGCACCACCGCCAACAGCATCATCCCCACCAAGCGCCTGATAAACCGTCACCTGATTCACCAACCGATTCAACATATTCTCATCCCGGGAAACCTCAGCCACCCGCCGCTTCTCCTGCGCGTCCAGCCAGTCCTTCAACGGCACCGCCCCCGCCCGATAGCGCACTTCGTACAGCCGCTCGGCTTCGCGCGCCGCCTTCAACGACGCGTCCAGCTGCTCGCCCTGCAAGCGCAACTGGGTGCGGTTCGACAAGGCGTTTTCCACATCCGCCATCGCTTGGTACAGCGCCTGCCGGAAGTTCACCACGCGCTCTTCGTAGTCGGCCTTGGAGATCTTGATGTTGAGCTGCATCTGGTTCCATTGCAGGAACGGCAGCGTCAGCGCCGCGCCCAGCGAACCGACTGGGTTCTTCAGTACATCGGACAGCGTCGGGCTCGAACTTCCCAACGCGCCGGTCAGCGTCAGCGGCGGGTAGAAGCTGGCGCGGGTCGCGTCGACCGTGGACAGGGACTGGCGCAGCCGCAGCTCGGCGGCGCGCAGGTCCGGGCGGCGGCCCAGCAGTTCGGCTGGCACGCCGGCGCGAGCTTGCGGCAGCGGGTACTGCGGCAGCCGCGCGGGATCGGCCATCATGCGGTCCGGGGGGCCATCGAACAGGATGGCCAGCGCGTTCGCGTATTCCACCCGCTGCTGCACCAGCAGCGCGTGCGCGGCCTCCTGGCTGGCCACGGTCTGTTCGGCCTCGGCCATTTCCAGCGCCGACGCGCCGCCCGCCGCGTACTGGGCGCGCACCAGATCCTGCGTCTTGCGCGCATAGGCGATGCTCTCGGCGCTGCTGGCGATACGCTGGTTGATGAAAGCGGTCTGCCAGTACAGCGTGGCGGTGGTGCCTACCAGGGACAGCGCGGCGCTCTGGCGGTCCTGCTCGGTCGCCAGCGCGTCCCATTGCGCCGCATCGCGCTGGCTGGACAGCTTGCCCCACAGGTCTACTTCGTAGCTGACGGTGAGCTGCGCCGCATTGGTCCGGGTGATGGCGCGATCGCCATACAGGTTGCGGTTGCGCGTCACATCGGCGCTGCCGCCCAGTTGCGGCAACAGCTTGTCCTCGGTAATTCCGGCCTGGTACTGGGCCCGGCGCACCCGGATCGCGGCGGCGGCCAGGTCGTTATTGCGCGCCAATGCGGCATCGACCAGGCCGTTGAGCGTAGGGTCGCTGAAGTTGCGCCACCACTCGCCGCCATCGGCCAGCGGCCCGGGCTGGGCGCTGCCGGCCGGCGCATGGGACCAGGCCGCGGGCGTGGAGGTCAACGGCGGCTCGTAGTCGGTGTGCAGCAAGCTGCCGCAGCCGCCCAGGGCCAGCAGCAAGGCCAGGACGGCGGGTTTGCAGATCAGGGAAACCGCTTTCATCTTCCTCATTCCCGGGCCAAGGCCTCGACGGGATCCAGGCGCGCCGCATTGCGCGCCGGCAAATAGCCAAAAAGCACACCGATCAAGGTCGAGCAGCTGAATGCCGCCACCATCGATGCCGTGGAATAAACCATCTGGAACGAGCCGCGGGTGGCCTTGGACACCAGCACGCCCAACCCCAAGGACAGGACGATGCCGATGGCGCCGCCGATCAGGCACACCAGCACCGCTTCGATCAGGAACTGCTGCATGATGTCGCTGCGCCGCGCGCCCACCGCCATGCGCACGCCGATTTCGCGGGTGCGCTCGGTCACCGACACCAGCATGATGTTCATCACGCCGATGCCGCCCACCATCAGCGAAATCAGCGCGATCATGGACACCAGCAAGGTCATGGTGGCGGTGGTGCGTTCAATCGTCTTGCGGATCGCATCCGTGTTGAACACGAAGAAGTCCTTGGTCACGTGACGCCGCGTCAGCACGCGCACGATGGCCTGTTCCGCCGCGGCGGGCGGCGAAGCGTCATTGACGCGCACCGTGATGCTCTTCAGATGCTGCTGGCCCAGCACGCGCGACAGCGCGGTGGTATAGGGGACCCACACGTTCAGCGTGTCGTTGCTGCCGAAGACGGTGTCCTTCTTCTGCGTCACCCCGATCACGCGCGCCGGCATCGATCCCAGGAACACCACCTGTCCAATCGGATCGGTATGCGAGCCGAACAGCTTGCGCCGCGTGGCATCGTCGATCACCACTTCCTGCGCACGCCGCAATACGCTGGTTTCGTCGAAGAACTTGCCCTGGGCCAGCTTGATGGCGCGCACGCGGAAATACTGCTCGCCCACGCCCTGTATCACGCCGTTCACCGACACGTTGCGGTAGCGCAGCGTGTTGCTGGTGGAAACTTCCGGCGTCACGCTGTCCACATAGGATTCGCGCGCCAGGGCATCGGCGTCGGCTGGCACCAGCGTGCGGATGTTGACGGCCTTCTCGTCGCCGAAGTCCTTGCCGGGAAATATCTCCACCGTGTTGGTGCCGATTTCGCTGATATCGTCCAGGATCTTGCGGCGCGAGCCCTCGCCCAGCGCCACCACCGACACCACGGCCGCGATGCCGATGATGATGCCCAGCATCGTCAGCGAGGTGCGCAGCCGGTGCGCGTTCATGGCCAGGAGCGCCATGCGCAGCGCCTCGCGGCAACGGTCCAGGTAGGCCTGCCAGACGGGCCGCGCGGCCAGCGCCGGCGCGTCTTCCTTGATGCGCTCGGTCCGCGGCGCATCGGGGTTGCGCTTGTCGGCGACAATCTCGCCGTCGCTGATCTCGATGATGCGCTGGGCGTGGCGGGCCACGTTCATGTCGTGCGTGACGATGATGATGGTGTGGCCGGCCGCGTTCAGTTCTTCCAGGATGCGCAGCACTTCCTGGCCGGTGTGCGTGTCCAACGCGCCGGTCGGCTCGTCGGCCAGGATGATGTCGCCGCCGTTCATCAGCGCCCGTGCGATGCTCACGCGCTGCTGCTGGCCGCCGGACAGCTGGCCGGGACGATGCCCGGACCTGTCGCCCAGGCCCAGCCGCTTGAGCAGTTCGTCGGCGCGCGCCAGGCGCGCCTCGCGCTGTTTGCCCGCATACACCGCCGGCACCTCGACGTTGCCTTGCGCCGTCAGGTCGGACAGCAGGTGATAGCGCTGGAAAATGAAGCCGAAATGCTCGCGGCGCAGCTCGGCCAGTTCGTCCGGATCCAGCTCGCCCGTGCTGCGCCCGTCGACCCGGTACTCGCCGCGGGTCGGCCGGTCCAGGCAGCCCAGGATGTTCATGAGCGTGGACTTGCCCGAACCGGACGCGCCCACGATCGCCACCATCTCGCCGGCCTCGATGGTCAGGTTGATGTCCTTCAGGACCGCGATGGTCTGCTCGCCCGCGGGAAACTCGCGGCGCACGCCCGTCAGCGAGATCAGGGGCCCGCTCATCTCAGGCCCCCGGCGCGGCAGCGGCCGGCGCGGCGTCCGCCGACACGACGCGTTCGCCCACCTCCAGCCCTTCCAGCACCTGCGCCTGGACGTTGTTGTTCATGCCTATCCGGACCTGGCGCGTTTCGGTTTTGTTGTCCTTCAGGACCACGCGCACGGCGTAGCGGCCGTCCTCGCCGCGCTTGCCGAGCGCCGAGGCCGGCACCACGACGGTGTCCTTGGCCTCGCCCAGGACGATGAAGACCTGGGCAGTCATGGAGATGCGCAGCTTCTCGTCCGGGTTGGGCACGTCGAACAGGCCGTTGTAGTAGACCGCTGCGGTGGTGGAGCTACCGCTGGCCGAACCGGTCAGGGAAGCCGTCGCGTCGTCTTTCTGCACCGAGTCCGGTGCCGGCTCCACCGCGCGCAACTGGGCGCGGTAGCGCTCGTCGGGTTCGCCCAGGATGGTGAAGTACACCGGCAGGCCCGGCTTCACGCGGGTGACGTCGGCTTCCGAGATCTGCGCCTTGATGGTCATGGTGTCGACCTGGGCCACCTTGATGATGGTGGGTGCGCTCTGGATCGAGTTGACGGTCTGGCCTTCCTTGGTGACCACCGCCACCACCATGCCGTCGATGGGCGAAACGATGCGGGTGTAGCCCAGGTTGACGCGGGCGGTGTCGACCTGGATCTCGGCTTGCGCGATCTGCGCGTCCAACGACGCGATTTCGGCGCGGGTCACCCCCAGCGTGGCCTCGGCGCTCTCATAGGACTCGCGCGAGCTGGCGTCGGCCGCCAGCATCTGCCGCTGGCGGCGGAAGGCAAGCTCGGCCTGCTTCAGCGTGGCGACCTTGGCGGCCCGCTCGGCGCGCCGGGTCTGCAGGGCGGCTTCGGCGTTGCGCAGCTCGTTCTGCTGGGTCATGTCGTCGATCTCGGCGACCAGTTGGCCCTTCTTGACGCGGTCGCCCAGCGCCACTTTCAGGGATTTCAACTGGCCGGTGGCCTGGGCGCCCACGCTGACGCGCTCGATGGCGTCTATGGTGCCGCTGGCCAGGACACTGTCCTCAAGATTGGCGCGGGTGACCTCGGCCACGGCGAAAGTGGGCGGCGGCGGCGCGGAAAAGAACGCGGCGCGCACGCCGAACACGGCTAACAGGAGCAAAACAGCGATCAGGGAGTAGCGCTTGAACTTGCTGCGGGACTTTTTCATTGAACCTGCCGGATGTAGCGCCGGCTATCGAGCCGGCGCCGGTATTGCGAATTGCGGACCAGGCAAGCGATCTTGCCCACGATGCCTGCTCATCCTAAACGTCTCGCCCGCCAGAACCATCGACGATCTGTGGGGAAACGGTGAAAAACAGTAAAGCGGGGCGGAACGTCAAGGTCCGTGCGATTGTTCCGTTGCATGAACGATACAACGCTTTGTCCGGCCCCTATCAAACCCCTTGCCCGCAGATGCGGCGAACGTGCCGCCATCTTGCACAATAAGCATGCGACTTCGCCCCTAGATGGCCGCTATCGTGCGATTGGCGCCAATATCTGTTTGCGGCGCTGCAAAACAGCCTCGTCTCGACATAGGGCGACGATATGGCCAGAATGAACGTAGTTAAGCCGTATCCGTGTCCACTTCTCATAGATCCCCCTCTTCGCCACCTGGTTCCCCGGAGTTTTCCGGGGCGGTGCTTTTGTGCCTCCTGGCCATGATGAATCATGTGGCGCTTACAGGGGGACGGATTACTGTCTCGCTCACCGCGCTGCAAATGGGGCTGTCGACCTTCAAGGTCGGCACACTGGTCGCGGTGTTCGCCGTGCTGCCCATGCTGTTCTCGGTCCGCGCCGGCCGATGGGTCGACCGGGTCGGCATCGTGCGGCCGCTGGTCCTCGGCACTTCCCTGGTCGCTGCGGGCACCGCGCTGCCCTTCATCTCCCAGACCCAGTTCGCCCTGCTGGTTGCCTCCTGTTGCATCGGCATCGGCTTCATGCTGCATCAGGTCGCCACGCAAGACCTGCTGGGCCATGCCGAACCGGCGCAACGGCTGCGCAATTTCTCCTTCATGTCGCTGGCGCTGGCGGGATCCGGATTTTCGGGACCGCTGATCGCCGGCCTGGCGATCGACCACCTCGGCACGCGCATGGCCTTCGGCCTGCTGACCCTCGGCCCGCTGCTGTCGGCGGGGGGGCTCTATGCCTTGCGTCACCAATTGAAGGCGGTGGATTCACAGCTATCCGGCAAAAAAGAGGCCGAAAAGCGGCGCGTTGCCGAATTGCTGGCCGTGCCGGCGCTGCGCCGCATCCTGATGGTCAACACCATTTTGTCCGGGGCCTGGGATACGCACTTGTTCGTCGTGCCGATCTTCGGCGTGGCGATCGGCCTGTCGGCGACCACGATCGGCGTCATTCTTGCGTCCTTCGCAGCGGCAACTTTCGTTATCCGCTTGATATTGCCCTTTATCCAGCGCCGCGTGCGGTCCTGGACGCTAGTGCGGGTAGCGATGGCGACCGCCGCCATCGATTTCATGTTTTACCCGATGTTCACCGACGTTACCGTCCTGATCGTGCTGTCCTTCATCCTCGGACTGGCCCTGGGCTGCTGCCAGCCGAGCATGCTCTCCCTGCTGCACCAGCATTCCCCGCCGGGCCGCGCCGCCGAGGCGGTGGGCCTGCGGATGGCCTTGATCAACGGTTCGCAGGTCTCACTGCCGTTGACCTTCGGCGCGCTCGGTGCGGTAATTGGCGTAGCCCCGCTCTTCTGGGCCTATTCCGTGGCCCTGATGGCCGGAGGCTGGGCCAACCGCAATCCCCCGATCGAATCCGACCGTAAACCGTAGCCGTGAACATGCAGTCCTCTCCTCCCGCCGCCGGCAACGCCGGCGCCAGCCTGCCCTTTCGCCTCTGGACTCCGCAAGAGCGGCAGGAATCGCTGGACGAGGCCCTGCGCCACTGGCAATCCGGCGAAGACGTGTGGGTGTACGGCTACGGCTCTTTGATCTGGCGCCCCGATTTCGACTTCGTGGAGCGCCGGCTGGCGACTCTGCGCGGCCACCACCGGGCGCTGTGCCTGTGGTCGCGAGTCAACCGCGGCACTCCGGAATGCCCGGGCCTGGTGTTCGGCCTGGACCGGGGCGGCTCCTGCCGGGGGGTGGTCTACCGCCTGGCAGGCCAGCAGGTGCCGACTTATTTCCCCGCGCTCTGGGAGCGGGAAATGTCCACCGGCGCCTACCTGCCGCGCTGGATCAATTGCAGCACCGAGACCGGCACCGTCCGGGCGCTGGTTTTCATCATGAACCGGGACAACCCGGCCTACATCCGCGCGCTGCCCGAGCCCGAGCTGCTGGCCATCGTGCGCCGGGCCGCAGGACGCTACGGCCCCTGCACCGAATACGTGGTGCAGACCGCCCAGGCGCTGCGCGCCGCGGGCATCCATGACGCCCGCCTGGACGCCATCGCGCGCCGGCTGGAGCTGGACGGGCATGTCCTGCCGGAAGGCGCCTGAGGCGCGCGCCCGGAAAATCTTGCCTGCGCCCTGAGCGGGGTCAATAAGGGTACCGCCTCCCAGGCGGTATAAACTCCTTGTTATCAACGCTGAACTACTAGCCCCATGTCCGTCTCTGATCTGCGTCAAAGCTACGACAAGAACGTGCTGCTCGAAGGCCAGGCCGCGGCCTCCCCGTTCGAGCAATTCACCCGCTGGTTCGACGAGGCCCTGGCCGCCAAGGTGCCCGAGCCCAACGCCATGACCTTGGCCACGGTGGACGCCACCGGTCAGCCCAGTGCGCGCATTGTCCTGATCAAGGGCTTTGACGAGCGCGGGTTCACGTTCTTCACCAATTACGAATCCCGCAAGGGCCTGGACCTGCAGGCCGAGCCCCGCGCCGGCCTGCTGTTCTTCTGGCAGCCGCTGGAGCGCCAGATCCGGATCGAGGGCGTGGTCGAAAAAGTGGCCGACGACGAGTCGGACGCCTACTACCACAGCCGGCCCGCCGGTTCGCGCATCGGCGCCTGGGCCTCGCGCCAGAGCCAGCCCATCACCCGTGAAGAGCTGGAAGCCCGCGAACAGGAGTTCCGCGAGCGCTTCGGCGAACAGCCGCCGCGCCCACCACACTGGGGCGGCTACCGCCTGAAGCCCACCGCCTTCGAATTCTGGCAAGGCAGGCCTTCACGCCTGCATGACCGCCTGCGCTATGTCGCGGACGGCCAGGGCTGGAAGATCGAACGTCTGTCGCCTTGATGCCGGGCGCCGCGCGCGCCCGCCCCCAACCAACGATTGCATGACCGCCTCCTCCCCTGATTTTGACGCTGCCTTTTTCCGCACCGCGCTGGGCCGTTACGCCACGGGCGTGACCGTCGTCACGGCCGCCGACCCCGATGGCGCGCCCATCGGGCTGACGGTCAGCTCCTTCAACTCCGTGTCGCTCAATCCGCCGCTGGTGCTGTGGAGCCTGTCGCGCAGCTCGTCGTCGCTGGCCGCCTTCGAGCAGTGCGAGCGCTATGTCGTCAACGTGCTGGGCTCGGAGCAGATCGCGCTGGCGCGCCGCTTCGCCACCGGCAAGACGCCGGACCGCTATGCCGGACTGACGGTGCACCACGCGCCGGGCGGCACGCCGATGCTGGACGGCCACTGCGCCGCCTGGTTCGAATGCCACAACCGCAGCCGCTATGTCGAGGGCGACCACGTCATCATGGTGGGCGAAGTAGAACGCTGCGGCCATAGCGGCGAGCCGCCGCTGGTGTTCCATGCCGGCGGTTTCGACCTGACCCCGGCCGGCGCGCGTTCGGAAAGGAAAGCACCATGAGCGTGGATGTCGATTGCGTCGTCATCGGCGCGGGCGTGGTGGGCCTGGCGGTCGCGCGCGCGCTGGCCCAGTCCGGACGCGAGGTGCTGGTGGCGGAAGCCACCGAGGCCATCGGCACCGGCACCAGCTCGCGCAATTCCGAAGTCATACACGCCGGCATCTATTACCCGGCGGGCAGCCTCAAGGCCCGCCTCTGCGTGCGCGGCAAGCACCTGCTGTATTCGTATTGCGCCGAGCGCGGCGTGCCCTATAAGCGGCTGGGCAAGCTCATCGTCGCCACCACCACGGAACAGGCCGCGCAGCTGGAGGGCATCGCCCAGCGCGCCCGCGCCAACGGCGTGGACGACCTGCAGTTCATCTCCGGCGAGGACGCCATGCGCCTGGAGCCGGCGCTGCGCTGCACCGCGGCGCTGTCCTCGCCGTCCACCGGCATCGTCGACAGCCATGCGCTGATGCTGGCGTTCCAGGGCGACGCCGAGAACGCGGGCGCCCAGTGCGTCTTCCACACGCCGCTGGTATCCGGCCGGGTCCGCCCCGAGGGTGGTTTCGAGCTGCAGTTCGGCGGCGACGAGGGCATGACCCTGAGCTGTAACGTGCTGATCAATTCGGCCGGCCTGCACGCGCCGGCGCTGGCGCGCCGCATCGACGGCCTGCCGGCATCCAGCATCCCCACCGATTACCTGTGCAAGGGCAGCTATTTCACGCTGTCCGGCCGCGCGCCGTTCTCGCGCCTGATCTACCCGGTGCCGCAGCATGCGGGCCTGGGCGTGCACCTGACGCTGGACCTGGGCGGCCAGGCCAAATTCGGCCCCGACACCGAATGGGTCGGCACCGAGGACTACACGCTGGACCCGGCCCGCGCCGAGGTCTTCTACGAGGCCGTGCGCAGCTATTGGCCGGCCCTGCCCGACGACGCCCTGGCGCCGGGCTACACCGGCATCCGGCCCAAGATCTCCGGCCCTCACGAACCGGCGGCCGACTTCGTCATCGCCGGTCCGGCCGCGCATGGCGTGCCCGGCCTGGTGAACCTGTTCGGCATAGAATCGCCGGGGTTGACCTCCAGCCTGGCCCTGGCCGAAGAGACCCTGGCCCGTCTGAATGGATAAGCCCCCACGCCGCGTGCACTTGCCGCCTCCCGGCGGGGTCGCCCTCTCTTGAGGCAACCCGGCTAGCGGACACTACACTGCCACCCTCATTTCTCCTTTTTCTGCCTCCTGAACCATGCAGCACAACGACTACATCCTGACCCTGTCCTGCCCCGACCGCACGGGCATCGTGTACCGCGTCAGCGGCCTGTTGTTCGAATTGGGCTGCAACATCCTGGATTCGCAGCAGTTCGGCGATGACGAGACCGGCCGCTTTTTCCTGCGCGTGCACTTCGATATGCCCGCCGGCGTATCCGTGGACGACCTGCGGACGCAGCTGGATGGCATGTCCGCCGAATACGGCATGGAGCTGAAGCTACACGACGCCCGCCGCAAGGAACGCCTGCTTATCATGGTCAGCAAGCAGGGCCACTGCTTGAACGACCTGCTGTTCCGCGTGCACAGCGGCCATCTGCACGCCGAAGTGGCCGCCATCGTGTCGAACCACAACGACTACGCCAGCCTGGCGGCGTCCTATGGCATCCCGTTCCACCACCTGCCCGTTACCGCCGACACCAAGGCGGAACAGGAACAGCAGGTGCTGGCCCTGGTCGAGAAGGAAGGCATAGACCTGGTGGTGCTGGCCCGCTACATGCAGATCCTGTCGGAAGACATGTGCCGCGCGCTGAATGGCCGCGCCATCAACATCCACCACAGCTTCCTGCCCAGCTTCAAGGGCGCGCGTCCCTACCACCAGGCACATGCGCGCGGGGTCAAGATCATCGGCGCCACCGCCCACTATGTGACCTCGGACCTGGACGAAGGCCCCATCATCGACCAGGACATCGAGCGCGTGGACCACACGATGACCGCCCAGGACCTGACCCAGGTCGGCAGCGACATCGAGTCCCTGGTGCTGTCGCGCGCCGTGCGCAGCCACGTCGAGCACCGCATCCTGCTCAACCGCAACAAGACCGTCGTCTTCCGCTAAAAGCAGGGGACCGCCGTCAGGCGGCCCCGCGCGACAAGGGCGGCGCGCCCGAGCCGCCTAGGAAATCTCCTCCGCCTGCGCCACGGCCAGGGCGGCCACCGTAGCGCTCGCCACGTCGGGTTGCAGATGGCCCTGCAGCCGCTGGTACAGGCCGATGCGGCGCACGATGTCCATCGGCTGCCCCATCAGGCCCGATACGATCAGCGTCACCCCGCGCGCCTCGCACGCCTTGCTCAGCCCTTCGAGCGCTTCGGCGCCGGTCGAATCGACGTAGATTACGTTCTTCAGGTCCAGCACCAGCGCGCGGGCGGGCAAGCCGTCTTCCAACGACTCCACCAGCTTGGTGGCGCCGAAGAAGACGGTGCCGTACAGACGCCAGACCGCGATCTTGCCGTCCTGCCCGGCCAGCAAGGGCTGCCCGGCGGCCGTGACGCGTTCGGCGCGCGACAGGCTGGAGATGCGGTAGATGAAGGTCAGGCAGGCCGCGAAGATGCCGAACTCCACCGCGACCGTCAGGTCGAAGACCACCGTCAGCAGGAACACCGACACCAGCGTGACCCGATACGGCAAGCGGTAGGTCTTGAGCCGGGCGAACTCGCGCCATTCGCCCATGTTCCAGGCCACGAACATCAGGATGGCCGCCAGCGTGGCCAGCGGTATCGAGGCCGCCAGGGGCGCGGCCGCCAGCATCACAGCAAGCAGCACCAACGCATGCGCCATGCCGGCGACTGGGCTGGTGGCGCCGCTTTTCACATTGGTCACGGTGCGCGCAATAGTGCCCGTGGCCGGCATGCCGCCGAAGAAAGGCGTGACGAAGTTGGCAACGCCCTGGGCCATCAGCTCCTGATTGGGATCGTGCCGGTCGCCTATCATGCCGTCGGCCACCCGCGCGCACAGCAGCGACTCGATAGCGCCCAGCGCCGCCAGCGTGATGGTGGGCATGAGCAGGAAGCGGGCCGATTCCCAGCTGAACGCCGGCAAGGTGAAGTCCGGCAGCGCCGCCGGTATGCCGCCGAAGCGGCTGCCTATGGTTTCCACCGGCAGGCCGAACACGGCCACCGCCGCGGTCGCCAGCACCAGCGCGACGATGGAGCCCGGCACGCGGGCCAGTCCGGCCGCCCGCTGGCCACCCCAGGCCGGCAACCAGCGTTGCCAGCCGACGATCACCGCCAGCGACAGCAGCGCCACGCCGGCGGCCCAGGGGTTGAGCGTCGACAGGTGCCCCCCCAGCGCACCCAGGATGCCGAAGAAGTCGCCCGGCATCTTGGGAATCGCAAGACCCAGGAAATCCTTGACCTGCGACAGCGCGATCAGCACCGCGATGCCATTGGTGAAGCCGATGATCACCGCCACCGGGATGAAGCGCACCAGCGTGCCCAGCCTGAGCAGCCCCATCACGAACAGCAGCACGCCGGACAGCGCCGTGGCGATGATCAGGTTGGCCACGCCGTACTGCTGCACGATGTCGTAGACGATGACGATGAAGGCGCCCGCCGGCCCGCCGATCTGCACCCGGCTGCCGCCGAGCAAAGCGACCAGGAAGCCCGCGATGATGGAAGTGAAGAGGCCGGCCTCGGGCTTGAGGCCCGACCCGATGGCGAACGCCATGGCCAGCGGCAGCGCGACCACGGCCACGGTAAGCCCCGCGCCCAGGTCCTGCGCGAAGCGGACACGGTCGTAACCGCGCAACGCGTCAAAAAGACGCGGACGAAACGAAAAAGGAATTTCCACGAAAGACTCCGGAGAAGTGGAACCGAAACGCCCTGCTGTGGGGTTCAGTACTTCGCCGGAGGGCCGCAGTGGCGCAGCCTGGTGATGAATCGCCTGCGGCGCGTCAGCGGCAGGACTGGTCGGTAGGACATGGCTAAAACCCGGAATTCGCGTTCGTTCGCGTGCAAACGGTTCCATCCCTGGCCGGATACTGGCGGCGCCGGGATACCGCTAACGATAAGCCTTCGGGCGGGTTCTGCCTACCCGCAATGCGCGCTTCATGGCGTTTCGGGGCTTTCCCAGTCATGCCGCGCCGCCATTTCCACCGCTTTTTCCTGCAGCGGCGTGCGCGCGGCCTCGCGCCAGATCATCTGGCTGAGCGAACGGGCCTCGTGCTCGAAAGCGATGAAGCGCGTCCCCGCCAGCCCGCTGCGCGACAGGCAGGCCGGCACGATGGACACGCCCAGCCCCTGCGACACCAGCGACGCCACGCTCAGCCAATGCCGCACCTCGTGCCGGATCACGGGCATGAAGCCCGCCGACACGCACATGGACAGCACAGTCTCGTAATAGCTGGGCGAAGCGGCCCGGGCGAAAAAGACGAAATCGTCCGTCGCCAGCTCCGCCAGCCGCAAGGAGTTGCGGCCAGCCAGCGGATGCGCCTGCGGCAGGCACACCACGAAAGGCTCGGCCATCAGGTCGCGCGCCAGCACGCCGTTGGGCACCGGATTGGCGTGGATGAAGCCTAGATCCTGCTCGCCGCGGCGCACGGCCTCGATCTGGTCGTGCGAATTCAGTTCGGTCAGCACGTGCTCCACGTCCGGCAGCTCGGCCCGCATGGCGTTGAGCAGCGCCGGCAGGCCGCGGTACAGCATGGAGCCCACGAAGCCGATGCGCAGCCGGCCGCGCAGGCCCGCGTCCACGCGTTGCACCAGCGTACGCACCTCTTCCGCCTGGCGCAGCAGCGTCAGGGCTTCGCGGTACAGCACCTGGCCGGCGTCGGTCAGCTCCACGTGGCGGCTGGTGCGCGTCAACAGGCGCGCGCCGACGTTTTCTTCCAGTTGCCGGATGGCGTAGCTGAGCGGCGGCTGGGAAATGTGCAGCCGCGTGGCCGCGCGGCTGAAATGGCGCTCTTCGGCGACGGCAATGAAATAGCGCAACAAGCGCGGATCCAGGTCCATTTGTCTCCCCCACGACCGCAATCCATACTTTTTTTGGATTGTTCTACACACAAACAGTATTTGTATAGATTAATCCATGCAAGCACCATCACAGGCATCGTTCCCGTCTTCAGCAGGATGCCGCCATGGATACCCCCGTCAAGACCGCGCCCCCCGCCGCCACGCCCGTTCCGGATTCGCGCGGACAGAACCTGTTCAGCGCTGATCCTTACGCCGAGGCGTTGAGCCGGCGCTACCTGCCGCCCGCGCTGCACGCCCATCTGCTGCCCCATCTGGAGCGCCTGGGCGCGCTGGCCGGCGGCGTCATGGACGAGCTGGCCGCCACGGCCGACAGGAACCCACCCACGCTGTCCGTGCGCAGCCGCGCCGGCACCGACGAGTCCCGCATCGACAAGCATCCCGCCTATGTCGAACTGGAACGCCTGGCCTACAGCGAATTCGGCCTGGCCGCGCTGTCGCACCGCGGCGGCGTGCTGGGCTGGCCCGAGCCCATGCCCGCAGCCGCAAAATACGCGCTTAGCCATCTGTTCGTACAGGCGGAATTCGGCCTGTGCTGCCCGGTCAGCATGACCGATTCGCTGGCCCGCACCCTGCGCAAGTTCGGCGACCCGGAACTGGTCGAGCGAGTCCTGCCCGAGGTGACCTCGCAGGATTTCGACACGCTACGCCAGGGCGCCATGTTCATGACCGAACAGGGCGCGGGTTCGGATGTCAGCGCCACCGAGGTCACCGCCACCGCGCAGGACGACGGCACCTGGCTGATCCACGGCGACAAGTGGTTCTGCTCCAACCCGGACGCGGGTTACGCCATGGTGCTGGCGCGTAGCGAACCCCAGCCCGGCCTGAAGGGCGTGTCGCTGTTCCTGCTGCCCCGCGACCTGGCCGACGGCACCCACAACCACTATCGCATCCTGCGCCTGAAGGACAAGCTGGGCACGCGCTCGATGGCCAGCGGCGAAATCCGCCTGGAAGGCGCGGTGGCCTGGCTGGTGGGCGAACGCGGCCGCGGCTTCAAGCACATGGCCGACATGATCAACAACTCGCGCCTGTCCAACGGCATGCGCGCCGCCGGCCTGATGCGCCGCGCCGTGACCGAGGCGGTCTACGTCTCGCAGCACCGGCGCGCCTTCGGCAAGCGTCTGATCGACATGCCGCTGATGCAGCGCCAATTGGTCAAGATGACGGTCTGGGCCGAACAGGCCCGCAGCGTGATGTTCCAGACGGCGCGCGCCCTGGCCGGCGCGGACCAGGGCGTGGCTGATCCGGCGCTGGCGCGCATCCTCACGCCGCTGATCAAGTTCCGCGCCTGCCGCGATGCCCGCAAGGTGACCGGGGACGCCATGGAGGTGCGCGGCGGCTGCGGCTACATCGAGGAATGGACCGAACCCCGGCTGGTGCGCGACGCCCACCTGGGTTCCATCTGGGAAGGCACCAGCAATATCGTGGCGCTGGACGTGCTGCGCGCGATCAACAAGGAAAACTCGCTGCCGGCGCTGCGCAGCCACATCGACAGCCTGCTGGCCGAGGGCCGTCCCTGCCCGCCCGAGCTGGCCGAGCGGCAGGCGCGCGCCCTGGAACAGACCTATGCGCTGGCCGAGCACGCCGCGCAAGCCGACCGTCCCGAACTGGCGCGCCAGGCAGCTTCGCTGCTGTACCACGCGGTGTCCATGGCCGCCCTGCGCTGGGAAGCCACCGAACCCGGCCTCGAAAGCCGCGCGCTGCTGGCCGACCAGGTGCTGCAGCACCGCCTGGGCCCGCGCGATCCCTATGCCATCCCGGCCGACGAAAGCGTGGCGTGCCGGGCCATCCTGCAATACGCGCTGTAAGAACCGACGCCGGCGGCACAGCCGGCGCGCAACCCACTGGAGACAACCATGACCCGAACCCTCGCCCCCTGGCTACTGGCGGCCGCCGCCGCCATCGCCCCCGCCACGCCAGCGCTGGCCGCGGATGCCTATCCCTCGGCCCGACCGGTGACGCTGATCGTGCCCTTCCCGCCCGGCGGCCCCACCGACGCCCTGGCGCGCCGGCTGGCCGACAAGCTGCGGCAGCCGCTGAACCAGAACGTCATCGTCGAGAACCGCGCCGGCGCGGGCGGCAACATTGGCTCTGAATACGTGGCCACCGCCAAGCCCGACGGCTACACCCTGCTGTTCGGCACCTCCGGCCCGCTGGCGATCAACGTCAGCCTGTACAAGAAGCAGGGCTACAACCCCGAGACCAGCTTCGCGCCCATCATCCGCATCGGCCACCTGCCCAACATCCTGGTGGTGAACCCGTCGGTGCCGGCCAACAACGCGCAGGAGCTCATCGCCTACGCCAAGAAGAACCCGGACAAGCTGAGCTACGCCTCGTCGGGCAACGGCGCCTCGTCGCACCTGGCCGGGATCCTCTTCAACAACATGGCCGGCACCCAGATCATGCACATCCCCTACAAGGGCACGGGCCCGGCGCTCAACGACCTGCTGGGCGGGCAGGTGTCGATGTCGTTCACCGACATCCTGACCGCGCTGCCCTACATCAAGGCGGGCAAGCTGCGCGCCATCGGCCTGGCCAGCGCCCAGCGCTCGGACGCCCTGCCCGACCTGCCCACGCTTTCCGAGCAAGGGCTCAAGGGCTACGACGTCAGCGTGTTCTTCGGCATCGTGGCGCCCAAGGGCACGCCGGCCGATGTGGTGGATACCTTGAACCGCGCCTTCAAGACCGCGCTGTCCGATCCCGAGGTCGCCCAGACGCTGCGCAGCCAGGGCATCGTCGAAGCCCAGGACCAGACGCCGCAAGGCCTGGCCACCTTCATCTCGGCCGAAGTGCCCAAATGGCGCGACCTGATCAAGAGCGCCCACGTTTCCATCGACTGAACGGACCCCACATGGCTGCAACCCTGCCCAACGCCGGCGCCCTGGCCGGCTGCAAAGTGATAGACCTGTCGCGCGTGCTGGGCGGCCCCTATTGCACGCAGATCCTGGCCGACCACGGCGCCGACGTGCTGAAGATCGAACCGCCCGGCGGCGACGAGACGCGCGGCTGGGGGCCGCCCTTCCTGGGCGACACGGCGTCCTACTTCATCGGCGTGAACCGCAACAAGGACGGCATGACGCTGGATCTGTCGCAGCCCGCAGGGCAGGAGCTGCTGCGCCATCTGCTGGCCGATGCCGACGTGCTGGTGGAGAACTTCAAGCCCGGCACGCTGGAGAAATGGGGCCTGGGATACGACACGCTGAGCCGCGACTTCCCCGCGCTGATCCATTGCCGGGTCAGCGGCTTCGGCGCGGACGGGCCGCTGGGAGGTCTGCCCGGCTATGACGCCTGCGCCCAGGCCATGTGCGGCCTGATGAGCGTGAACGGCGACGCGGACGGCGACGCCACCCGCGTCGGCCTGCCGGTGGTGGACATGGTGACCGGCCTGAATGCGGCCGTGGCCATCCTGCTGGCCTTGAACGAGCGCACGCGCAGCGGCCTGGGGCAGTTCCTGGACATCACGCTGTACGACTGCGCCCTGTCGCTGCTGCATCCGCACGCGCCCAATTACTTCTACAGCGGCAAGGTGCCCGCACGCAGCGGCAACGCGCATCCGAACATCGCGCCCTACGAAACGCTGCCCACCGCCAGCGGCCCGATCTTCCTGGCAGTCGGCAATAACCGCCAGTTCGCGCAACTGGCGCAGACGCTGGAGGCGCCGGAACTGGCGCAAGACGCGCGCTACGCCACCAACGCCGACCGCCTGCGCAACCGCCAAGCCTTGCGCGACGACCTGTCCACGCTGCTCGCGGGCCACGACGCCGCCGCGCTGGCCGACCGCCTGCTGCGCTGCGGCGTGCCCGCGGCCGCCGTGCAGACCGTGGACCAGGCGCTGGCGCATCCGCACACCCGTCATCGCGGCATGGTGCTGGAGCAAGGCGACTATCGCGGCGTGGGCTCGCCGATCAAGCTGTCGCGCACCCCCGCCACGCTGCGCAAGCTGCCGCCGGCGCTGCGCCCCGCTGACGGCAGCGAGTAAGCCCGCGCAACATCAACCGCCCTGGGCGACGCCTTCGCGGCGCGGGTCGGCGCCGCCCTGCAAGCCGCCCGCGTCGATCACGATGCCGTGGATGCCGCTGGGAAATTCGAGTATCCGCACCGGGTGCCCCATGCGCTCGAGCTCAGGCGCCAGCGCCTCCAGGGCGGTGCCCTTCTCCAGTTCGGTTTCCTTGTTGCGGCTGCCCATATTGGGCAGATCGATGGCCGCCTGGATGTCCAGGCCCCAGTCCAGCACGCCCACGATGGTCTTGGCCACGTAGTTGATGATGGCGCTGCCCCCCGGCGACCCCACCAGCAGATAGGGCTTGCCGTCGCGCAGCACGATCATCGGCGCCATCGAACTGCGCGGGCGCTTGCCCGGCTCAATACGGTTGGCGACGAGACGGCCCTCGGGATCCTTGTACGACGAGGAAAAGTCCGTCATCTCGTTGTTCAGCAAAAAGCCGCGCACGAAGATCTTGCTGCCGAACTCGTTCTCGATGGTGGTTGTCATGCTCAAGGCATTGCCCTGCGCGTCCACCGCCACCAGGTGGCTGGTCGAGGGCAATGCCAGCGCATCGTCCTTGCCCAGCGACAGGAGCTTGCCTTCCGGATCGCCGGGCAGCGCCACCTTCATGCTGCGGTCCGGCTGGATCAAGGCGCCGCGCGCGCGCAGATAAGCCGGGTTCAGCATGGCGCGCACCGGCACCCGCACGAAGTCCGGATCGGCCACATAGAAGTCGCGGTCGGCGAACGCCAGCCGGCCGGCCTCGGAGAAGTAATGCACCGCCTCCAGGCTGCCCGGCTTGTAGCTGGCGAGCGGAAACTGTTCCAGTTCGCCCAGCATCTGCAACACGGCGATCGGGCCGCTGCTGGGCGGTCCCATGCCGCACAGCTGATAGCCGCGATAGGCGCCGCAGACGGGATCGCGCGTCTTGGCGCGATAGCCGGCCAGGTCAGCCAGGGTCAGGTCGCCCGGCACGGCATGGCCGCGCACCGCGGCGACGATGTCCGCGGCGATGGCGCCCTGATAGAACGCGTCCGCGCCTCGTTCGGCCACTGCGCGCAGCGTACGCGCGAATTCGGGGTTCTTCAGCACATGGCCCACCGGCCATGGCGTGCCGTCCGGCGCGTAGAAATAAGCCGCGGCCGCGGCCTGCGTGCGCAGTTCCTTGTTGCCGGCCAGCAGCTTGTGCAGGCGGGGCGACACGGGGAAGCCCTGTTCGGCCAGCCGGATCGCAGGCTGGAACAGGTCGGCCCAGGGCAACACACCCTGCTCCTTGTGCGCCAATTCCAGCCCGCGCAGCAGGCCCGGCACGCCCACCGCCAGGCCGCTGTTCACTGCGCGGGCAAAGGGCACCGGCTTGCCGTCCGGATCCAGGAAACGCTGCGGCTGGGCCGCCGCGGGCGCGGTCTCGCGGCTGTCGTAGGTCTGGATGCGGCCGCTCTGGGCCGAATACGCCACCATGAAGGCGCCGCCGCCTATGCCGGACGATTGCGGCTCCACCAGGTTCAGCACCAGCTGGGCGGCGATGGCCGCATCCACCGCGCTGCCGCCCCGGCGCAGCATCTCGTCACCGGCCTGCGTCGCCAGCGGATTGGCCGAGGCAATCATGAAGTGCGGCGCGCGCACCAATTGGCGCGTCTGCATGCCGCTGGCGGCCTCGGGGTTCAGGTCTTCGACGGCCTGCGGGGTGCGCGCCCACGCGGCGGGCATGGCGGCAAGCGCGGCGGCAAGCATGAAGGCGGCAGCGTGACGGGGTGCGCGCATGAGAAGCTCCGGTGTGCGCCGGCGTTCCGGCAGGGGTTCATGATAGTCAAGGCGCCGGCGGCTGTCGCGGCGCAACCTCCCGCCCCCTGGCCGCATCCGGCTTAGAATCGCGGTTTCCGCCCACCGTCCCCACCGTGCCATGCGTTTGCGCCACATCGAGATTTTCGAAGCGATCCGCCGTACCGGATCCCTGACCGAGGCCGCGGCCGCGCTGCATATCTCGCAGCCCGCGGCCAGCAAGCTGCTGGCGCATGCCGAGGCGCAACTGGGCTTCAAGCTGTTCGAGCGTGTGAAGGGCCGGCTCGTCGCCACCCGCGAAGCCGAGATCCTTACCCCCGAGGTCGCGCGCCTGAACCAGGACCTCAACAGCGTGCGCAGGCTGGCGGCCAGCCTGCGCGACCATCCCAACGGCCACCTGCGCCTGGGCTGCGCGCCGGCGCTGGGCCTGGGACTGCTGCCCGGCGTGGTGCGCGACAGCCGCGCGGCGCAGCCTGGCATCACCTTCGACATCCACACGCATCACAGCAGCGAGCTGGTGCAAGGGCTGCTGACGCGGGAACTGGACCTGGCCATCACCTTCGACACCAACGACTATCCCGGCCTGACCCGCATGGGGCTGGGCCACACCGAACTGGTGCACCTGAGCCGCAAGCCGGGCACGGGTCCGCTGCCGTTGGCGGAGCTGACGTCCATGGCGGGCGATACGCTGATCGTGCTAGACGCGGCCGATGCCTCCGGCGCGCTGTTGCAGATGGCGCTGGACGCGCAGGGCCTGGATCCGCAGGTCGCCATCCAGGTACAGACGCACTACGTGGCCTGCGCGCTGGTCGATGCGGGCTGCGGCGACGCCATCGTGGACGCGATCACCGCACAGGCGATGCTGCGACCCGGCATGAACCTGCGTCGGCTGGACCCGGCGTTGCGCGTGCCGATCAGCATCATGGTGCGCAACCAGGATCCGTTGTCGGCGCTGCACCGCGACTTCATTGAACGTCTGCGCGCCGCTTGCGAGGCGCTGCAGGCCGGGCTCGACGCCGCGGCCTGACGCGCGGCCTGCGCACAAAACACGACGGGCGCCCGAAGGCGCCCGTCATCATTTGCAGACGGGGGCAGGCAAGGCCCGCCCCGCGCGGCATCAATCCAGCTTGATGTTCTGCTTCTTCACGACGTCCTTCGCCCAGTCATACTGTTCTTTGATTTCCTTGGCGAATTCTTCCGGCGTGTTGCCCGACGGCGCCGAGCCCTGGTCGTCCAGTGCCTTGATGACCTTGGGGTCCTTCAGGGCCACGACGGCAGCGTCGCGCAGCTTGTTCACGACTTCCATCGGGGTGCCCTTGGGCGCCAGCAGACCATACCAGACCGGCTGGTTCAGCACCGGGAAGCCGGCATCCTTGAACGTCGGCACGTCCTTGATGGCATCAATGTTGGTCGGCCATGCGATGGCCATGGCGCGCAGCTTGCCCGCCTGGATCTGCGGCATCGACGAGGGCAGGTTGTCGAACAGGATTTCGATCTGGCCGCCGACGGCGTCAGCCACGGCCGGGCCCGAACCCTTGTACGGCACGTGCACGATGTCCGTGCCGGTGGCCATCTTGAACGATTCGCCCATCAGGTGCAGCACGCCGCAGGTGCCCGAGCTGCCGTAGGAGTACTTGCCCGGATTCTTCTTCAGTTCTTCCAGGAAGCCCTTGAAGTCCTTGGCGGGGAACTTGGGGTTCACGGCCACCACGTTGGCGGTGTTGGCGAAGTTGGTGACCGGCTGGAAATCCTTGATCGGATCGTAGGGCAGGTCGTTGGGGCGGCAAGCCGGGTTCACGGCCATCGTCGACACGGTGGCGATGGACAGCGTGTAGCCGTCGGCATCGGCGCGCGCGGCTTCGGATGCGCCGATGGCGCCGCCTGCGCCGCCCTTGTTTTCCACAACCATGGGTTGGCCCAGTTCCTGGCTCATGCGCTGCGTCACCAGGCGCGCGATGATGTCGGTGGAACCGCCGGGCGCGAACGGAACAATGACGCGGATCGGCTTGCTCGGGTACTTGTCGGCAGCGTGGGCGGCGGAGGCGCCGAGGGTGCCGGCAGCGCCGGTGGCCAGGGCGATCGCCACGGCCAGGGAGCGGACTTTATTCATAGGTGTGTTTCCTCCAATATGCGAGCCCGTGTGTATACGGACCGTTGTGTGATGCGCCTGCCTGTGGACAGGTCCGCAATTAACGGTGGTGGACGCATGCTCTGTGCGCAGGGAGAGCACTTTTTATAGGTTGCTTGTGGCACACGCGCCCGCCAGAATGACGGAGAATAGCAGCAAATACTTACAGACGCATAGCGCAGCGATCCCCGTCTGACGCGCATCAAATACGTACTTGTCCATGTCGGTAGCCCTTCTGGTTTTCCCTGATTTCATGCTGGTTGCGCTGGGTTGGGCGCTGCGTCACAAACTGAATTTCTCCCGCGAATTCTTCGCCGGCACCGAGCGGCTGGTCTACTTCGTCCTGCTCCCCGCGCTGCTGTTCCAGTCCATCCTGCGCACCCCCATCACCGTCGGCAACGCCGCTGTGCTGCTGCAGGCCTCCGCGGCCATCATCGCGGCCGGCGTCGCGCTGACATGGCTGGCGCGCTGGGTGCTGCGGCCATCCTCGCTGAGCCTGGCCTCGTCCGCGCAATGCGGCTACCGCTTCAACACCTATCTGGGCCTGGCGCTGTCGGCCAGCCTGGGCGGCAGCCAAGGCCAGACGGTCATGGCGCTGATCGTCGGCTTCGCCGTACCCATGGCCAACATGGCCGCGGTCTATGGCCTGGCCCGCCATAGCGGCGGTAACCTGCTGCGCGAACTGGCCCGCAATCCCCTGGTCATTTCCACATTGGCTGGCCTGGCCTGCAACCTGGCCGGCCTGCACCTGCCGGGCCCGCTGGACACGGCGCTGGCGCGGCTGGGCGCGGCGGCCATCGCGCTGGGCATCATCTGCGTGGGCGCCAGCCTCTCCTGGGAGGGCGGCAAGGGCCATGGCGCGCTGATCGCCTGGATGCTCGCGGTCAAGCTGGCGGCGCTGCCCGCCGTCGCCCTGCTGGTGGCGCATGTGCTGGCGCTGCCGCCGCTGGAATCGCAGATGCTGCTGCTGTTCGCGGCCTTGCCCACCGCGTCCGCGGCCTACGTGCTGGCCATGCGCATGGGCGGCGACGGCCGCATGGTGGCGCTGCTGATATCGCTGGGCACGCTGTTGTCGGCGCTGACGATACCGCTGTGGCTGATGCTCACGGGCGGTTGAGGCGTCTCCCTCTCCAACGCAAAAAAAAAGACCGCCGAGGCGGTCTTTTTCATGCGCATGGCGGCCCTTTACGAGGACTTGTGCGCGTTGGTCATGGAAGCCGGCACCACCCATTCGGCGAACTGCGCTTCGGTCACATAGCCCAGCGCCAGCGCCGATTCCTTCAGCGACAGGCCTTCCTTGTGCGCCTTCTTGGCGATCTGCGCGGCCTTGTCGTAGCCGATGTGCGGATTCAACGCCGTCACCAGCATCAGCGAACGGTCGACCAGTTCAGCGATGCGCTCGAGATTGGGCTCGATGCCCGCGGCGCAATGCTCGTTGAAGCTGGCCATGCCGTCGGTCAGGAGACGCACCGATTGCAGGAAGTTGTGGATCACCAGCGGCTTGAACACGTTGAGTTCGAAATTGCCGCTGGCGCCGCCGATATTGATGGCCACGTCGTTGCCCAGCACCTGCGCGGCCAGCATCGTGATGGCTTCGCATTGGGTCGGGTTGACCTTGCCCGGCATGATCGAGCTGCCCGGCTCGTTCTCGGGGATGCTGATCTCGCCCAGACCGGAGCGCGGGCCGCTGGACAGCCAGCGCACGTCGTTGGCGATCTTCATCAGGCCGGCGGCCAGCGACTTCAGCGCGCCATGCGCGAACAGCAGCGCTTCATGCGAGGCCAGGCCCTGGAACTTGTTGGGCGCCGACACGAAGGCGGTGCCGGTGGCATGCGCCAGTTCCGCCGAGACCTTGGCGCTGAACTGCGGATGCGCATTCAGGCCCGTACCCACCGCCGTGCCGCCGATGGCCAGCTGGTGCAGGCCCGGCAAGGTGGCGCGGATCTGCTGCTCGGCCAGGTCCAGCTGGGCCACATAGCCCGACAACTCCTGGCCCAGGGTCAGGGGCGTGGCGTCCTGCAGGTGGGTGCGGCCGATCTTGACGATGTCATAGAACTCGGCGCTCTTGGCCGCCAGCGTCGCGCGCAGGGCCTTCAGCGAGGGCAGCAGATGATGTTCGACCTGAACCGCGGCCGCCACGTGCATGGCGGTCGGGAAGGTGTCGTTGGACGACTGCCCGCGGTTGACGTGGTCGTTCGGGTGAACCTTGCGCTCTTCGCCGCGCACGCCGCCCAGCAGTTCCGAGGCGCGGTTGGCCAGCACCTCGTTCATGTTCATATTGCTTTGCGTGCCCGACCCGGTCTGCCAGACCGACAGCGGGAACTCATTGGGCCACTTGCCGGCGATCACTTCATCGGCGGCGCGGACAATGCCGTCGGCGATCTTCGGATCCAACTCGCCCAGGTCGGCATTGACCTTGGCGGCCGCGCGCTTGAGCCGCGCCATCGCCTCGACCAGCGGAACCGGCATCTTTTCGGTGGAAATCGCGAAAAAATGCAGCGAACGCTGGGTCTGGGCGCCCCAGAGGTGATCTTCCGGGACTTCGATGGGACCAAACGTGTCTTTTTCAATGCGGGTCTTCATGGCGCGTGCTACTCCGTGGCGACGTCGGTTTCGGCTGGCGGCGGCGCGCCAGTCGCGAGAAAGTTGAGAATGACAATCAATTCTAGGTTAGCAGAAACCCGCATTCCTATAATTGCGCAAACATCCGTGCTTCCTCCACCGTTTTTACCACTCGCCCCGCGCCATGTCCGCCCCTCTTTGCAGCCTGAACTTGCACCTGCCCGACGAAGCCGCCACGGAATCGCTGGCGCGGCAGCTCGCGCCCCTGGTTTCCGGCGGCCAGACCGGTCCGGCCAGGGGACACATACACCTCCAGGGAGACCTGGGCGCGGGGAAAACAGCCTTCACGCGGGCCCTGTTGCGGGAATGCGGCATCACCGGCCGGATCAAAAGTCCAAGCTACGCGCTGCTTGAATCCTATAAAGTTTCTAACTTATACTTCTATCATCTTGATTTTTATAGATTTAGTGATTCGCGCGAATGGTTGGACGCAGGATTCCGGGATTTACTGCGTGACGAAGCGGTCGTTTTGATCGAATGGCCGGAGCGGGCGGGGGGCCTTTTGCCCCCTCCCGACCTGCTGATTTCCCTAGCCTATGCAGGCGAAGGACGCGACGCCACCCTGACCGCGTACACCGCTCGAGGACAAACATGGTTGAACGCGATTGTCCCCCCGCCCCAGTCGGCGCCCTCCCCTCGGCAGGCGCCACCCGGCGCCGCCTGATCAGCGTCGCCGCCACTCTGCTCGTCTTGCCGGTCCTGCCGCGCCTGGCGCAGGCGGCAACGATCCTGGCCGTGCGCACCTGGCCGGCCGATGAATACACCCGCGTCACGCTGGAGCTCGACAGCGAGCTCAAGGCCGAACAGTTCACGCTCGAAAATCCCCACCGCCTGGTGGTGGATATTGAGGGACTGACCATCAGCGCGGCGCTGAACGACCTGGTTTCCAAGGTCCGGCCGGACGACCCCTACATCCAGAGCCTGCGGGTGGCGCAGAACCGCCCCAACGTGGTGCGCCTGGTGTTCGACCTGAAGCAGCCCGTGGCGCCCCAGGTGTTCACGCTCAAGCCCGTGGCCGACTACCAGTACCGCCTGGTTCTGGACCTGTATCCGAAGGTCGCCCAGGACCCGCTGATCGCGATCCTGAACAAGCAGAGCGGCCCCGACGTGGACGACCCGCTGGCGCGCATCCTGGAGGACATCCAGCGCAACCCGGTGGCCCGCGCCGATCCGCCCGAACCGCCGCGCGTGCGCGGCCAGCAGCCGGCGCCCCCGCTGCCCACGGCGCCCAAGCCCTGCCTCCTATACACATCTGAC
>NZ_JADIJM010000045.1:0-23316 GCF_017355315.1 Achromobacter sp. SD115
ATTTGGTGGAGCCGGGGGGAATTGAACCCCCGTCCGCAAGCCCTCTGCAATCAGTTCTACATGCGTAGTCGATTTATTTGGATTTAACCTTGGACTTAGCCAACCGACAGGCCGGACCAAAGCGATTCACGTAATTTAAATTTGAACCGTGTGACCCCAGTTCAAACCGATTCCTTGTGAATGTCGCTGCTGCGGTTCGAGGGTTACCCCCCTAGGAAGTTGCCTTCCTCCGCCTGACCCAAGGACAGATCAGTGCAGCGGCTCACCGCTTAAGCGGCGAGAGCGAAACGCTCGTCGTTGGCGTTTGTAGTGTTTCCAGTGGTTTAACGAGCGTACTGGTGCTCGGCATGCCCTGAGTTGTTTCGCGACCCACGTCGAATCCGGATCGGCCCCAAGAACATCTATTGTACTGGTAAATGCCATAGCCTGCTGTCTCGCCCGCGCAGCCTTGCCCCGGCGTGGCGCGGACGATACAGGCGGCCGTTCAGGCCGCGTTGGCGCAGACCGCCTTGGGCTCGTGGCGCGGGCGCGAGGCTGCCATCAGCGCCAAGGCCAGGATCACGGAAATGGTGACGATGACGGCCGCGGCCCAGCCCAGCGAGGCCAGTCCGTAGTTGTCGATGACATGTCCGCCGACCACGGCGCCCAGGCCGATCCCGGTGTTGGCGCCCGAGATGTTCAGGGAAGCGGCAAAAGCCGGCGCTTCCGGCGCGGATTTCATCAGGCGCACGTGGCAGACGATGAAGAGCGCGGCTTGCGCGATGCCCCAGACGCCCAGCGCCACGGCCAGGAGACCATGCGACTGCATCACGGGGGTGATCGCCGCCAGTCCTGCGGCCATCAGCGCCGAAAAGAGCGCGGTCGCGCCCAGCGGGCTGCGGTCCACCATGCGGCCGCCCAGGGTATTGCCGACCAGGCCGACGGCGCCGAACGCCATCATCGTCCAGCCCACGATCTGGCCGTTGAAGCCGGCCAGCCGCTCCAGCATGTCCGCCAGATAGGTATAGGCGGTGAACATGCCGGTGAAGACCAGCAGCGACAACAGCACGTGGCCCACCACGATGGGGTTGCGCAGGATGCGCAGCTGCGTGACGAGCTTGACGCTGTCGGCGCGGATGCGGGTGCTGGGGAAGGCGAACAGCAACAGCAGCGCCTTGGCGAATGCCACCGCCGAGAGCACGCCGAAGGCGGCGCGCCAGCCGAAGGCGTCCGAGATCAGCACGCCGATGGGGATGCCGAACACCGTGGCCGCAACGATGCCGAAGGCGACCATGGAGATGGCTCGGCCGGCGCGCGCCGGGCCGACCAGTTCCACCGCCGTGGCGCTGGCCAGCGACCAGAACACCGGCAGCGCCAGGGCGGGGACGAGGCGCGCCACGGCCATGACCCAGATGTTCGGCGCGGCAGCCGCCAGGGCGTTGGACAGGCCGAACAGCACCAGCACGCCAATGAACAGGCGCTTGCGCTCGATGTTGGCCATGAGCGCCGTGAGTAGCGGGCCGGTCGCCGCCACCGTGAAGGCGAACAGCGAGACCAGCAGGCCGGCCTGGGATACGGTGACGTTCAGGTCGCGCGCCAGGCCGGGGAGCAGCCCGATGATCAGGAATTCTGTCGTCAGGATGGTGAAACCGGCTGCGGAAAGTAACAGGATGGGCAATAGCATAGGCATTCCTCTGGCGCGGCGCTGGAGGGCGGCGCGCGGGCGGCGTTGTGGGCGGTCTAAAAAAAGGTCAGGGGTGCGCCGGCTTCTGTGCCGGGCAACTGCATCGGGGTCGAAGGACGCCGGTGCGTGAGATCAATGGTGGCGGGCAGCAGTGTCCGCAACCTCCGGCAAGAGCCGGAAAAGGCAATCGGGAAGCACCCGAATGCCTTGCATGGGTCACACTTTAAGTGACTTTGGTTTCAGGATAAAGGCCTTGGGTTCGGAAAGATTGTTCGGCAAACTCAACTAATTTTCGCGAACCATCATCAGGCCGGAAACGGGCCGCGTGGCGGCGGCCCGGCGGAGCAGAATCAGCGCAGGTCGCTGGGCAACAACGGCTGGATGGCGGACCAGAGTTCCGCGGGGGAGTTGGCGCAGGTTTCCGCTTCCCAGGTCGTGATGTTGTCGTCTTCGCCGACGTAGCCGTATGCGGCAGCCACGGCCGGCATGCCTGCCGCGTGCGCGGCCTGGATGTCGCGCAGGTCGTCGCCGACATAGACGCAACGGTCGACGGAAAAGCCCGCTTCGCGCGCCGCGTGCTGCAGCGGCAGCGGGTGCGGCTTGGCGTGCGCCGTGGTGTCGCCGCAGACCAGGACCGCGCTGTCGCGCGTCAGATCCAGGTATTCGACGATGGGCAGGGTCAGGTAGGTGACCTTGTTGGTCACGATGCCCCAGGACAGCCCGCGGTCGCGGATGTCGGCGAGCAGCGCCTCAATGCCGGGGAACAGTTTGCTATGGACGGTCGAGCTGGCGGCGTAGTCTTCCAGGAACTGCAGGCGGGTCGGCTCGTAATCGGCGTCGCCCGGCTTGAGGTCCAGCGCCACGCGCAGCAGGCCCCGTGCGCCCTGGGACGCCACCGGCCGCAGGGCCTCGTAAGGCATGGGTTCCAAGCCCTTGCGGGTGCGCTGGCGGTTGGCCGCCGCGGCCAGATCGGGGGCGGTGTCGGCCAGCGTGCCGTCGAAGTCGAACAGGATCAGGGCGCTCATTTGCGGGTAGCCATCAGGTAATTGACCGAGGTGTCGGACGACAGGGTGTAGATCTGGGTGATCGGGTTGTATTCCATGCCGCGCATGCTCACTGGTTCCAGCATGGCGCCGCGCGCCGCCGCCGACAGCTCGCTGGGCTTGATGAACTGGTCATAGCTGTGCGTGCCGCGCGGCAACAGGCGCAAGACGTACTCAGCGCCCACGATGGCGAACAGGAACGACTTGGGATTGCGGTTCAGCGTTGAAAAGAACACCCAACCGCCCGGTTTGACCAGCGTGGAGCAGGCGCGCACGATCGAGGCCGGATCCGGCACGTGTTCCAGCATTTCCATGCAGGTCACCACGTCGTACTGACCAGGCTGCTCCGCGGCAAGTTCCTCCACGGGAACCTTGCGGTATTCCACTTTCACACCCGATTCCAGGCCGTGCAGGCGTGCCACCTTCAGGGACTTGTCGGCCAGGTCGATGCCGGTAACCTCGGCGCCGCTGTGCGCCATGGCTTCGGACAGGATGCCGCCGCCGCAGCCCACGTCCAGGACCTTCTTGCCCGCCAGGCTGCCGGCGCATTCCTGGATCCATTCCAGCCGCAGCGGATTGATCGCGTGCAAGGGCTTGAACTCGCTTTCGGGATCCCACCAGCGGCTGGCCAGGGCGCCGAACTTGTCCAGTTCGGCCTGGTCGGCGTTGATGGCGGGGCGGGCGGTGTCGTGAGTTTGCGTAGTCATGGGCAGGTTCAGCGTAAGGCGACTCTATGACTCTATATATAGAGGGGTCCGTCGCGCCGGGCGAGGGAGGGGCGGCGCAGCCTTGCACCGCTTTGGTGCGTGGCCGGCGAAAAAAAGGGCCTCGCTATGCGAGGCCCTCTTATTGTAGCTAGTCCGGCAATTACTTGCGGCTACCCACGATTTCGATCTCAACGCGACGGTTTTGGGCGCGGCCTTCCTTCGTCTTGTTGGAAGCGATCGGGTTCAGCTCACCCTTGCCTTCCGTGTAGATACGGTTCGGGTCGATACCCTTGCTGACCAGGTAGGTCTTGACCGAAGCGGCGCGGCGCTCGGACAGCTTCTGGTTGTAGGCTTCCGTACCGATCGAGTCGGTGTGGCCCACAGCAATGATGGTTTCGAGGTCGATACCGCGAGCTTGCTGGGCGACTTGGTCCAGCAGCTGACGGCCTTCGGGCTTCAGCGTCGACTTGTCGAAGTCGAAGAACGTGTCAGCATTGAACACGACCTTGGCCGCCATCGGGGCCGGCTTCGCCTTCTGTTGTGCAACCGGAACGCCGTCGCAACCGGGGATGCCGGTGGCCGGGGTCCAGAATGCATCGCGCCAGCACAGTTCGTTCGTGCCGTTCTTCCAAACGTCACCGAACGGGTTGCGCCAGTTGTCCACGGTTTGCGCGGAAGCTACACCAGAGGCCGTGACGGCGGCGAAGGCGAGCGCCAGAGCGAATTTGGAGGGTTTGTTCATGTTTCTCCTCGTTGAGCTTGAAGCTGGATAAGTGACTCGCAGCGAACCCCCGCCGCATATCAGGAAAACGGGGCCAGTATAGCAACGCCAAGAGCTGGTTCAAAGGAATAGCTACTGGGTTTCCTGCGTGCTGGAAACAATCTTAAGGCATTTGGGGGGCTTTGGCTTCCCTGGAGAGGCGCATTGGCACTGGATATGACGTTTTCGGCGCTCCTTCGGTTTTCCATGTTGGTTTTTGACAACAGGGCCGCAGGACGCGGGCGGACGCGCGGCCGGTCGCGGCCCCATGTCCGCCGGTCCGGTCCGCCGAGGCGGCACTTGGGGAGGAGCTTCTGACCGCTCGGGGAATCGGATGATAGAATTTCCTGTTTACCCGGCCCGGGTTCCTCCTTACACGATTCTGTCGTTATATATATGGATTCCTTTGCCAAGGAGACGCTTCCGGTATCGCTGGAAGAAGAGATGCGCCGCAGTTACCTCGATTACGCAATGAGCGTGATCGTCGGGCGGGCGCTACCGGATGTGCGGGACGGCCTCAAGCCCGTCCACCGGCGCGTGCTCTACGCGATGCACGAACTGAACAACGACTGGAATCGCGCCTATAAGAAGTCGGCGCGTATCGTCGGGGACGTCATCGGTAAATACCACCCCCACGGCGACCAGTCCGTCTACGACACCATCGTCCGCATGGCGCAGGATTTCTCCATGCGCTACATGCTGGTCGACGGCCAGGGCAACTTCGGCTCGATCGACGGCGATAACGCCGCGGCGATGCGTTACACCGAAATCCGCCTGGCCAAGATCGCCCACGAATTGCTGGCCGACATCGACCAGGAAACGGTGGACTTTGGCCCCAATTACGACGGCAGCGAACAAGAACCGCTGCTGTTGCCGTCGCGCCTGCCCAACCTGCTGGTCAACGGCAGCTCGGGCATCGCGGTGGGCATGGCCACCAACATTCCGCCCCACAACCTCCAGGAAGTGGTCGACGGCTGCCTGTACTGCCTGCGTAATCCGGGCTGCTCGGTCGATGAACTCATGGAGCTCATCCCGGCCCCCGATTTCCCCACCGGCGGCATCATCTATGGCATGTCCGGCGTGCGGGAAGGCTACCGCACCGGTCGCGGCCGCGTCATCATGCGTGCCAAGACCCACTTCGAAGACATGGAGAAGGGCAACCGCCAGGCCATCGTGGTCGACGCGATCCCCTACCAGGTCAACAAGAAGACGCTGCAGGAACGCATCGCCGAGCTCGTCAACGACAAGAAGATCGAAGGCATCTCGGACATCCGCGACGAGTCCGACAAGGACGGGATGCGCCTGGTCATCGAGCTCAAGCGCGGCGAGGTTCCCGAGGTCGTCCTGAACAACCTCTACAAGAACACGCAGCTGCAAGACACCTTCGGGATGAACCTGGTGGCGCTGGTCGACGGCCAGCCCCGCCTGCTCAACCTGAAGCAGATGATCGACTACTTCCTGCAGCATCGCCGCGAAGTGGTCACGCGCCGCACGGTGTTCCAGCTGCGCAAGGCCCGCGAACGCGGCCACGTGCTGGAAGGCCTGGCCGTTGCGCTCGCCAACATCGACGACTTCATCGCCATCATCAAGGCGGCGCCGACCCCCCCGGTCGCGCGTCAGGAACTGATGGCCAAGTCGTGGGATTCCTCGCTGGTGCGCGAAATGCTGTCGCGCGCCGACGGCGACACGCCGGGAGGCCGCGCGGCCTTCCGTCCGGACGACCTGGGCACCGAGTTCGGCCTCCAGGGCGACGGCATGTACCGCCTGAGCGACACGCAGGCCCAGGAAATCCTGAACATGCGCCTGCAACGCCTGACCGGGCTGGAGCAGGACAAGATCGTCGGCGAATACAAGGACATCATGTCCACCATCGCCGACCTGCTGGACATCCTGGCGCGTCCGGAGCGCATCACCACGATCATCTCCGACGAGCTGCAGGCCATCAAGGCGGAATTCTCGACTGGCGTGAAGGATACGCGCCGCTCGGACATCGAGCTGAACGCCACCGAGCTCGACACCGAAGACCTGATCACGCCGACCGACATGGTCGTGACGCTGTCGCACGGCGGCTACATCAAGAGCCAGCCGCTGTCCGAGTACCGTTCGCAAAAGCGCGGCGGACGCGGCAAGCAGGCCACGGCCATGAAGGAAAACGACTGGATCGACCAGTTGTTCATCGCCAACACGCACGACTTCCTGCTGTGCTTCTCCAACCGCGGCCGCGTGTACTGGCTGAAGGTCTGGGAAGTGCCGCAGGGCACGCGCAACTCGCGCGGCAAGCCCATCGTCAACATGTTCCCGCTGACTGAAGGCGAGAAGATCACCGTGGTGCTGCCGGTCAAGGAATTCAGCGAAGACCACTACGTCTTCATGGCGACCTCGCGCGGCACGGTCAAGAAGACCCCGCTGTCCGACTTCTCCAATCCGCGCAAGGCCGGCATCATCGCCGTGGACCTGGACGATGGCGATTACCTGATCGGCGCCGACCTGACCGACGGCAAGCATGACGTCATGCTGTTCTCGGACGCCGGCAAGGCCGTGCGTTTCGACGAAAACGACGTGCGTCCGATGGGCCGCAACGCCCGCGGCGTGCGCGGCATGATGCTGGAAGACACCCAGACCGTCATCGCGTTGCTGGTGGCTGGCGACGAAACGCAAAGCGTGCTGACCGCCACCGAAAACGGCTACGGCAAGCGCACCCCGATCACCGAGTACACGCGCCACGGCCGCGGCACCAAGGGCATGATCGCCATCCAGACCAGCTCGCGCAACGGCAAGGTCGTGGGCGCAGTGCTGGTCATGCCTTCGGACGAGATCATGCTGATCACGACCGGCGGCGTGCTGGTGCGCACCCGCGTCTCGGAAATCCGCGAAATGGGCCGCGCCACGCAAGGGGTCACGCTCATCAACGTCGATGACGGCAGTTCGTTGTCCGGCGTGCGCCGTGTCGTCGAAAGCGATGCGGACGATGATGGCGACCTGGGCGAAGACGGCCAGGAAGCGGATGGCGGCGACGACAACGGCGCTGCGGACTCGACGGATTCGACGGAACCTACGGAGCAATAATGGCCCGCCCCTGGAACTTCTCGGCAGGCCCCTCGGCCTTGCCCGAGGTGGTGCTGCAGCAAGCCGCTGCGGAAATGCTGGACTGGCACGGCAGCGGCATGTCCGTGATGGAAATGAGCCATCGGGGCAAGCATTTCGTGCAGATCTGCGATGAAGCCGAGTCCGATCTGCGCGACTTGCTGGGACTGCCGGCGGACTACGCCGTCATGTTCATGCAAGGCGGCGGTTCCGGGGAAAACGCCATCGTTCCCATGAATCTCATGGGGCGCCGCGGCGCGCCGGCGGCCGACTTCGTCGTGACGGGCCATTGGTCCAAGCGTTCGTACAAGGAAGCCGGCCGCTATGGCAGCACCCATGTGGCGGCAAGCAGCGAGCAGGCCATCCAGTTGGATGGCCGCGAGCAGGCGCCGCTGACCTGGGTGCCGCCGGTCGATACCTGGCAGGTGCGCCAGGATTCGGCCTATCTGCATCTTTGCAGCAATGAAACCATCGGTGGCGTCGAGTTCATGGACTGGCCCGATACCGCCGCGCTGGGCGCGCCCGACGTGCCGCTGGTCGTCGACGCGTCCTCGCATTTCCTGTCGCGTCCGATGGACGTGACGCGCACCGGCATGATGTATGCCGGCGCGCAGAAGAACGCCGGTCCGGCGGGCGTGACCATGGTCATCGCGCGCCGCGACCTGATCGGCCATGCCTTGCCGATCTGCCCGTCCGCCTTCGACTACGCCAATGTGGCCGCCGAGCATTCGCGCTACAACACGCCGCCGACCTTCGCCATCTACGTCGCCGGCCTGGTGTTCAAGTGGGTCAAGGCCAATGGCGGCGTGGCCGGCATGGAAGCGGCGAACAAGGCCAAGGCCGATCTGCTGTACGGCTACCTGGACAGCACCAGTTTCTATCGCAATCCCATCCACGCACCCGTGCGCTCGCGCATGAACGTGCCGTTCGTGCTGCACGACGAATCGCTCAACGACGCCTTCCTGCAAGGCGCGGACGCGGCCGGCCTGACCCAGCTCAAGGGCCACAAGAGCGTGGGCGGCATGCGTGCCTCCATTTATAACGCCGTGCCCCTGGCCGGGGTGTCGGCGCTGGTCGAGTACCTCAAGGAATTCGAGCGTCGCTATGGATGACGATCTGCAGCGTAAGCTGCTCCCTCTGCGTCAGCGCATCGACGCGCTGGATGCCCAGATCCTCGACCTCCTGACGCAGCGCGCGAGCGCTGCGCTGGAAGTGGGCGAGGCCAAGCACGCCGCGAACGCCGATGGCCCCGTGCTGCGCCCCGAACGCGAAGCCGATGTCATCCGCCGCTTGCAGCAGACCAATCCCGGCCCGTTTCCGAACGCTGGCGTGGCCGCGGTCTGGACCGAAATCATCTCGGCCTGTCGCGGCCTGGAACGCGGCATGACGGTCGCCTTCCTGGGGCCTCAAGGTTCGTTCTCCGAGCAGGCGGCGCGGGAGCATTTCGGGCAGGCCGTGCAGAAACTGCCGTGCGCGTCGTTTGACGAGGTCTTCCGCGCGGTCGAGGCAGGGCAGGCGGACGTGGGCATGGTCCCGGTCGAGAACTCCACCGAAGGCGCCGTCAACCGCAGCCTGGATCTGTTGCTGAACACGCCCCTGAAGATCCTGGGCGAGCGTTCGCTGGTGATACGCCATTGCCTGATGTCGCAGTCCGGCAGCATGGACGGCATCAAGACGATTTCCGCGCATCCGCAAGCGCTGGCCCAGTGCCAGGGCTGGCTCACGCGCAACTATCCCGACGTGGCCCGGGTGGCCGCGTCCAGCAATTCCGAGGCCGCGCGCGCGGCGGCGTCCGACCCGAGCATCGCGGCGATCGCCGGCGAGGTGGCGGCGCCCGCCTGGAGCCTGCAGATCGTCGCCGCGGGCATCCAGGACGATCCGCACAATCGCACGCGCTTCCTGGCGATCGGCAACATCGAGCCGCTGGTCAGCGGCAAGGACAAGACCAGCCTGATTCTGGCAGTGCCGAACCGTGCGGGCGCCGTCTACGAAATGCTGGCGCCGCTGGCGGCCAATGGCGTGTCCATGACGCGCTTCGAGTCGCGGCCCGCGCGCACCGGGCAGTGGGAATATTATTTCTATGTGGACGTCCTGGGTCACCGCAATGATCCGAACGTCGAACGCGCCCTTGCTGCCTTGCAGGCGCAGGTTGCCTACCTGAAAGTGCTGGGTTCCTACCCGGCGCCATGAGCCTCTCCGACATGACCACCGCATCCAAGCCCCTCGTTGCTCCCGCGCACGTCAGCGCCATCGCGCCTTACCAGGCCGGCAAGCCCATCGAAGAACTGGCCCGCGAATTCGGGCTGGATCCTGCCGGCATCGTCAAGCTGGCGTCAAACGAAAACCCGCTGGGCATGCCCAAGTCCGCGCGCGAGGCCATGCTGGCCGCGGCCGAGTCGCTGGCGCGCTATCCCGATCCCAACGGCTTCGATCTGAAGGCGGCATTGGCAGAGCGCTACGGCGTGCCGATGAGCTGGGTTACGTTGGGCAACGGCTCCAACGACATCCTGGAAATCGCGGCGCTGGCGCTGCTGGAGCCGGGTGTGTCGGCGGTGTATGCGCAGCATTCGTTCGCGGTCTATCGCCTGGCGACCCAGGCGCGCGGCGCGCGCCACATCGTGGTGCCGGCCAAGGACTACGGCCATGACCTGGATGCGATGTTCGACGCCATCGCCGACGATACGCGGCTGTTGTTCATCGCCAACCCGAACAACCCGACCGGCACCTTCGTGCCGGGCGATCAGATCGCGGCCTTCCTGGAACGCGTCCAGGCTGCTCACGGCGACCGTGTGACGGTGGTGCTGGACGAGGCCTACAACGAATACCTCGATCCCGAGTTCCGTTTCGACAGCACGGCGCTGGTGCGCCGCTATCCCAACCTGATCGTGTCGCGCACGTTCTCCAAGGCCTACGGCCTGGCGGGCCTGCGCGTGGGCTTCGCGGTGGCGCAACCCGTCCTGACGGATCTGCTGAACCGCGTGCGCCAGCCGTTCAACGTCAATACGCTGGCGCAGGCCGCGGCCATCGCCGCGCTGCGCGACGCAGCCTACCTGGAAGAGGCCTATGCCTCGAACAAGGCGGGCAAGGCGCAACTGTGCGCCGCGTTTGAACGTTTGAAGCTGCGCTACGTGCCCAGCTACGGCAACTTCGTGCTGGTGCACGTGGGCGACGCTCCGCGCATCAACCTGGAACTGCTCAAGCGCGGCGTGATCGTGCGCCCGGTGGCCGGCGACGGCTTGCCGGAATGGCTGCGGGTATCCATCGGGCTGCCGCAGGAAAATGATCGATTCATCGACGCGCTGACCGCCATCCTCTCCGCATGAACGACGCGTCACCGAAATCCGATCAGGGGGCCGATGGCCCCCTGATTCCTGTATTGGCCGTCGTGGGCGTGGGCCTGATTGGCGGCTCGTTCGCCGCAGCCTTGCGCCGGGCCGGACAGGTTGGCCGGGTGCTGGGGGTGGGGCGCAACGCGCAATCCCTGGCCCGCGCCGTTGAATTGGGGCTGATCGACGCGGCCGCCTCCATTGAAGAAGCCGCCGCCGGAGCCGACCTGATCCTGCTGGCGACGCCGGTGGGCGGGCTGGCGGACGTGCTGTCACGCATGCGCGCGCATCTGAGTCCCGGCACCGTGCTGACCGATGGCGGCAGCACCAAGGTGGAAGTGGTTGCTGCCGCGCGCGCCGCCCTGGGTGACCGGGCCGCGCAGTTCGTGCCTGGCCATCCCATCGCCGGCGCCGAGCGCACCGGGCCGGAAGCTGCCGATGCCGACCTGTACCGCAAGCGCACCGTCATTCTGACTCCCCTGGCCGAGAACGGCGCGGCCTCGCTGGACCTGGTGCGCCGCGCGTGGCAGGCTTGTGGGGCGGACGTGATCGACATGGATGCCGACGCCCATGACCGGGTGCTGGCCTCGGTCAGCCATCTGCCGCATCTGCTGTCGGCGGTGTACATGGAACAGGTGGCCGAGGCTGCCGACGCCGCCATGCGTCTGGATCTCGCGGGCAGCGGCTTTCGCGACTTCACGCGCATCGCCGCGGGTTCGCCGGAAATGTGGCGCGACATCTTTCTGTCCAACCGCGACGCGATGCTGGCCGAACTGGCCGACGTGCGCGCGGTGCTGGATCGTGCCGAACGCGCCATTGCCGACGGTAATGGCGCGGCTTTGCTGAAGCTGCTGGACACGGCGGCCCGCGCCCGCCGCAACTGGCGCAAGGAGTAGCTGACATGGGCGCTTTGCCTTATCTCGATCTGCCGCGCGTGCGGCAAGCGCGGGGCGTGATTGCCCTGCCGGGTTCCAAAAGCATTTCCAACCGCGTGCTGTTGCTGTCCGCCATCGCTGAAGGCAGCACGGTCATCACCGGGTTGCTGGATTCGGACGACACCCGCGTCATGCTCGGCGCCTTGCGCCAACTGGGCGTGCAGGTGTCGGAGCTGGATGCGGGCAGCGTCACGGTGCAGGGCGTGCGCCGCTTTCCCGTGGAAAGCGCCGACCTGTTCATGGGCAATGCCGGCACTGCGATCCGGCCGCTGACCGCCGCGCTGGCGCTGATGGGCGGAGACTACCGCCTGTCGGGCGTGCCGCGCATGCACGAGCGTCCCATTGGCGACCTGGTCGACGCGCTCAGGGGCTTGGGCGCCAGCATCGACTATCTGGGCCAGCCCGGCTATCCGCCGCTGCGCATTGGCCGCGGCGAGATCGCGGCGGACGCGGTCACGCGCGTGCAGGGTTCGGTGTCCAGCCAGTTTCTCACGGCCTTGTTGATGGCCGCGCCGCTGCAGGCCGGCCGCAGTGGCAAGCCCGTCACGATCGAAGTGCTGGGCGAACTCATTTCCAAGCCCTACATCGAGATCACGCTGAACCTGATGGCGCGCTTCGGCGTGCAGGTGCGGCGCGACGGCTGGAGCCGCTTCGTCATCGATGGCGGGGCGGCCTACCGCAGCCCCGGGCAGATTGCGGTCGAGGGCGACGCCTCCACGGCTTCGTACTTCCTGGCGCTGGGCGCGATCGGCGGCGGGCCGCTGCGCGTGACCGGCGTGGGCGCGGACAGCATCCAGGGCGACGTCGCCTTTGCCGATACGCTGGCCGACATGGGCGCTACCGTGACCTATGGCGCCGATTGGATCGAGGTGTCTGGCGCACGCGTCGCCCAGGGCGAACGCCTGAAGGCCTTCGACACCGATTTCAACCTGATCCCCGACGCCGCCATGACCGCGGCCGCCCTGGCGCTGTATGCCGACGGCCCGTGCCGCCTGCGCAACATCGGCAGCTGGCGCGTCAAGGAAACCGACCGCATCCACGCCATGCAGACCGAGCTGGAAAAGCTGGGTGCGCAGGTGGAATCGGGGTCGGATTGGCTGCGCGTGACGCCGCCCGCGCAGGACGCCTGGCGCGACGCGCACATCGGCACCTGGGACGACCACCGCATGGCCATGTGCTTCTCGCTGGCGGCTTTCGGGCCGGCGGCCGTCCGTATTCTCGACCCGGGCTGCGTCAGCAAGACCTTCCCGGGTTACTTTGATGTTTACGCGGGCCTGGTTACGGCCTAGCGCAGAATTGCCCATGACTTCGATTCGCTCTGCAACTTCCTCTTCTGTCCCCGTCATCACCATCGACGGCCCCACCGCGTCTGGCAAGGGCACGGTGGCTCACCGCGTCGCCAAGGCGCTGGGCTGGGCGGTGCTCGACAGCGGCGCGCTCTATCGTCTGACTGCGCTGGCGGCGCTGAACCGCGGCTTGTCGGCCGAGGACGAGCCCGCCGTGGCGCGCGTGGCCGAAACCCTGGACGTGCGTTTCGAAGGCCCCCATGTCTACCTCGAAGGCACGGACGTCGGCCACGAGATCCGCCGCGAGGAAGTCGGCAATTTCGCCTCGCGCGTGGCTGCCTTCCCGGGCGTGCGCCAGGCGCTGCTCGAGCGCCAGCGCGCCTTCCGGGTGGCGCCGGGCCTGGTTGCGGACGGGCGCGACATGGGTACGGTGGTGTTTCCCGACGCGCCCCTGAAGGTGTTTCTGGTCGCCGATGTGGTCGCGCGGGCGGAGAGGCGCTGTAAGCAGTTGATCGAAAAGGGAATTTCTGCTAATCTTGATGACCTCCTACGGGATATGCGCGAGCGGGACGCCCGCGATATGGGGCGAGCTACGGCACCCCTGGCTCCCGCAGCGGATGCATACGTGCTGGATTCGTCTGATTTGACGATTGCAGAAACGGTGCAGGCAATACTGGATTCCTGGAAGAACGCCGCCGCGGATTGAAGTATCGGTCCCGGCCTTTCTCCGCGAATCCTACGCAGGTTTTCTGTTTTTTTTATCGGCCCTGTTCAAGCTAGGCGCAACCCCCACGGGCCACCCCGCAAGGGCGAACCGGCAAACAGGCATTTTGACTCCACTGTGGCGGGCAATCCGCTGCGGTGTGTTTTTAACGGCCATTTCGGCCTAATGGATTTCAACCCCATGTCTTCCGTTTCCACTACCGTCGCCACCGGCGGCGAAAGCTTCGCCGACCTTTTCGCACAGAGCCTCAAGAGCCAGGACATGAAGTCCGGCGAGGTCATCAGCGCCGAAGTCGTCCGCGTCGACCACAACTTTGTCGTCGTCAACGCCGGCCTGAAGTCCGAAGCGCTGATCCCCCTGGAAGAGTTCCTGAACGACCAGGGCGAGCTCGAAGTGCAACCCGGCGATTTCGTCTCGGTGGCCATCGATTCCCTGGAAAACGGCTACGGCGACACGATCCTGTCGCGTGACCGCGCCAAGCGCCTGTCGGCCTGGCTGCAACTGGAAAAGGCCCTGGAAAACGGCGAGCTGGTTACCGGCACCATCACCGGCAAGGTGAAGGGCGGCCTGACCGTCATGACCAACGGCATCCGCGCGTTCCTGCCGGGTTCGCTGGTGGACCTGCGTCCGGTCAAGGACACCACCCCGTACGAAGGCAAGACCCTCGAATTCAAGGTCATCAAGCTCGACCGCAAGCGCAACAACGTCGTTCTGTCGCGTCGCCAGGTGCTGGAAGCCAGCATGGGCGAAGAGCGCCAGAAGCTGCTCGAAACCCTGCACGAAGGTGCTGTGGTCAAGGGCGTGGTCAAGAACATCACCGACTACGGCGCGTTCGTGGACCTGGGCGGCATCGACGGCCTGCTGCACATCACCGACATGGCCTGGCGCCGTGTGCGTCACCCCTCCGAAGTCCTGCAAGTGGGTCAGGAAGTCGAAGCCAAGGTGCTCAAGTTCGACCAGGAAAAGAGCCGCGTCTCCCTGGGCGTCAAGCAACTGGGCGAAGATCCGTGGGTGGGCCTGGCTCGCCGCTACCCGCAAGGCACCCGCCTGTTCGGCAAGGTCACCAACCTGACCGACTACGGCGCGTTCGTTGAAGTCGAAGCCGGTATCGAAGGCCTGGTGCACGTCTCCGAAATGGACTGGACCAACAAGAACGTCGATCCGCGCAAGGTCGTGACCCTGGGCGAAGAAGTCGAAGTCATGGTCCTGGAAATCGACGAAGACCGTCGTCGCATCTCGCTGGGCATGAAGCAGTGCCGCCAGAACCCGTGGGAAGAGTTCGCCACCAACTTCAAGCGTGGTGACAAGGTCCGCGGCGCCATCAAGTCGATCACCGACTTCGGCGTGTTTGTCGGCCTGCCCGGCGGCATCGATGGCCTGGTTCACCTGTCCGACCTGTCGTGGACGGAAACCGGCGAAGAAGCCGTGCGCAACTTCAAGAAGGGCGACGAGATCGAAGCCGTGGTTCTGGGCATCGATACCGACAAGGAACGCATCTCGCTGGGCATCAAGCAGCTGGAAGGCGATCCCTTCAACAACTTCGTTGCCACCTTCGACAAGGGCGCCGTTGTTCCGGGCACCATCAAGTCGGTCGAAGCCAAGGGCGCCGTCGTCACGCTGTCCGTGGACGTTGAAGGCTACCTGCGCGCTTCCGAGATCTCCTCGGGCCGCGTCGAAGACGCCACCACCGTTCTGAACGCCGGCGAAAACATCGAAGCCATGATCGTCAACATCGACCGCAAGACGCGTTCGATCCAGCTGTCGATCAAGGCCCGTGACAACGCCGAAACCGCCGAAACGATCCAGCGCATGTCCGATGCCAGCGCTTCGTCCGGCACCACCAACCTCGGCGCGCTGCTGAAGGCCAAGCTGGACCAACAGCGCAACGACGGTTAATTCGTGACCAAGTCGGAGCTGATCGCCGCCTTGGCGGCCCGCTATCCTCAGCTGGCCGCCCGCGATACCGATTACGCGGTCAAGACCGTGCTCGACGCAATGACCCAGGCCCTGGCCTCGGGTCAGCGCATCGAGATCCGCGGTTTTGGCAGCTTCTCGTTGTCGCAGCGGTCTCCCCGCATCGGTCGCAATCCGAAATCCGGCGAACAGGTGCTGGTGCCTGGCAAACAGGTGCCGCACTTCAAGGCGGGCAAGGAATTGCGCGAGCGGGTGGACTTGGCCGGCGGCAATGACGAGGACGCTCAATCCTCTGGATCGAGTGAACCGATGCCGTCGATGGTGAGTCTGCACGCCATGCATTGACGGCACGGCAGTAAGGCCGCCTTCGGGCGGATCGGACCGAGAACCTAGCCCCTTGAGCAATCAAGGGGCTTTGTTTTTTGGCGCCAGACGAGATCCGTCGCTTACAATTGATAGTCTTGAATTCTTTGGAGCATGCGCCATGCGCTACCTAGTCTGGGCCCTGCGATTGCTCGTGTTCGTTGCAGTATTGATGTTTGCGTTGAAAAACACGGATCCGGTCGCCGTGAAGTTCTACGCTGATTACGTGGTGCAGGATGTTCCGCTCATCGTCGTGATGTTGGTTGTGTTCGTGCTGGGCGCCTTGTTCGGTCTATTGCTGACCGTGCCCGCCGCCATGCGCCGCCGCCGCGAAGCCATGCGTCTGCGCCGCGAACTGGACCGCGTCCAGGCCGCCGTGGCCGGCACCACGCCTGCGGTGCCGCCGGAGGCCGTGGCCCCGATGTCGCCGCTGTAACGCGCGCCGGCCCCGTATCCCTTTCCGCACTGAATTACCGCAAGAGCCCGCATAGTGGATTTTGAACCTTGGTGGTTGATTTTCGTGCCGGTATTGTTCGCGCTGGGCTGGCTGGCCGCGCGCTTCGATATCCGGCAAATGCTGCGGGAGACCCGCAGCCTGCCCGACTCCTATTTCCGCGGGCTGAACTTCCTGCTCAATGAAGAGCCGGACCGCGCCATCGACGCCTTCGTCGAAGTGGCCAAGCTGGACCCGGAGACCACCGAACTGCACTTTGCGCTGGGCAGCCTGTTCCGCCGCAGGGGCGAGATGGAGCGCGCCATTCGCGTGCACCAGAGCCTCTTGAACCGTTCCGACCTGCCCGCGGCCGAGCGCGAGCATGCGCAGCACGAATTGGCGCAGGACTTCCTGAAGGCCGGCATGCTGGATCGCGCCGAAAGCGGCTTCGAGCAGCTCAAGGACACCCGCTACGCCTTACCCGCGCTGCGCTCGCTGATCCGGATCTATGAATCCGAGCACGACTGGCCGCGCGCCATCGAGGCGGTGAAGACGCTGCAGGGCCTGGTCGACGAGCCGGTGCCGCAGCTCGTGCACTATTACTGCGAACAGGCGCAGACCGCGCTGTCGGCCAAGCCCGCCGACGTCGAAGCGGCCCACAAGGCGCTGGATGCCGCCGACCATGCCCTGTCGACCATCGATCCTGGTGCGAGCAAGGGCGCCATGGTGCGCACTGCGATGCTGCGCGCCCGCCTGGCCCTGATCGAACAGGACCCGAAGCGCGAACGCCTGTACCTGGAGTCGGTCATGACCGACGCTCCCGAGTACGCCGGCCTGGTGGCCGAGCAGGTCCTGGCGAACTACCGCGCCGCCAATCAGGAAGCGGCCGGGCTCGACGTGCTGCAGAAACAGTATGCGCGCCACGCGTCGCTGGACCTGTTCAACGTACTGTTCCGCGAACTGCGCGCCCAGCAGGGCTCTGCGCCGTCATGGGCATTTGCCCGCAATGCCTTGCGCAGCCATCCGTCGCTGCTGGGCCTGGACCGCCTGCTGGAAGCCGAGCTGGCCAATCCGGAAGGCGGCGCCGAGCAAGCGCCGGTGCCGGGCGCCGACCTGACGCTGTTGCGCAGCCTGATCCACAAGCATACGCAGCGGCTGGACCGCTACGCATGCCGCAGTTGCGGTTTTCAAGCGCGTCGCTTTTACTGGCAATGTCCCGGCTGCAATGCATGGGAAACCTATGCGCCGCGCCGTCTGGAAGAACTTGAATGAATTCATTTCCCGCCGAAGCCATTTCGCATAGCCGCGTCCTCGTGGTGGGCGACGTGATGCTGGACCGGTACTGGTTCGGCGAAGTCGAACGCATCTCGCCGGAAGCACCGGTGCCCGTGGTGCGCGTGGCGCGCCGCGAAGACCGTCTGGGCGGAGCCGCCAACGTGGCCCGCAACGTGGCGGCCCTGGGCGGCCATGTCACCCTGGTGGGCGTGCTGGGCCAGGACGAGGCCGGCGACAGCGTCCGGCGCCTGTCCGCCGAAGCCGGCATACAGGCCGAACTGGTCGCCGATCCGTCCCTGCACACCACCTTGAAAATGCGCGTGCTGGGCCGTCAGCAGCAACTGCTGCGCGTGGACTTCGAGCAGCATCCGGCGCAGGCCGCGCTGGACCACGTCGAGGCCGCGTTTGCCCGCCATCTGGCCAACCATGACATCGTCGTGCTGTCCGACTACGCCAAGGGCGTCCTCGCACGGGTCGAGTCGCTGATCGCCCTGGCCCGCAACGCGGGCGTGCCGGTGCTGGTGGACCCCAAGGGCCATGACTACGCCCGCTACCGCGGCGCTACCCTGGTCACCCCCAACCGCTCGGAAATGCAGGAGGCCGTGGGCCGCTGGAATTCCGAGGCCGAACTTACCGATCGCGCGCAGCGCCTGCGCGCCGATCTGGATCTGGAAGCCTTGCTCGTGACGCGGTCCGAGCAGGGCATGACTTTGTTTACCGCAGCAGGACGCGACCACATCGATGCGCAAGCGCACGAAGTGTTCGACGTGTCCGGCGCGGGCGATACCGTGCTGGCCACGCTGGCCGTGTCGCGCGCCATCGATCTGCCGTGGGTCGAGGCGATGGGCTGGGCCAACAAGGCCGGCGGCATCGCCGTGGGCAAGCTCGGCACGTCCATCGTCACCGCCGCGGAATTGGCAGGAGAATCCTCATGATCGTCGTTACCGGAGCCGCGGGCTTCATAGGCAGCAACCTGGTGCGCGGGCTCAACCGCCGCGGCATCCAGGACATCATCGCGGTCGATGACCTGACCGAAGGCGACAAGTTCGTCAACCTGGTCGATTGCCAGATCGCCGACTACATGGACAAGGACGACTTCCGCCGCCGCGTCCTCGACGGCAGCCTGCGCGAAGTGCGTGCCGTGCTGCACCAGGGCGCGTGTTCGGACACGACCGAGCGCAACGGCCGCTACATGCTTGACAACAACTACCGCGTCACGCTGGAGCTGTTCGAGTTCTGCCAGGAGCGCCGCATTCCGTTCCTGTACGCCTCCTCGGCGGCGGTCTATGGCGGCTCGTCCATCTACGTGGAAGATCCCGCCAACGAAGGCCCCCTGAACGTCTACGGCTATTCCAAGCTGCTGTTCGACCAGGTCCTGCGCCAGCGCATGGACAGTCTCACGGCGCAGGTCGTGGGTCTGCGCTACTTCAACGTCTACGGCCCGCACGAACAGCACAAGGGCCGCATGGCCTCGGTGGCGTTCCACAACATGAACCAGTTCCTGGAGCATGGACACGTGCGCCTGTTCGCCGGCTGGGACGGCTATGTCGATGGCGGCCAGAGCCGCGACTTCATCTCGGTCGAGGACGTGGTTGCCGTCAACCTGCATTTCCTGGATCACCCGGAACAGTCCGGCATCTTCAACTGCGGCACGGGCCGGGCGCAGCCCTTCAACGACGTGGCGGCCGGCGTGGTCAATGCGCTGCGCGCCGAGCGCGGCGAAGCCGAACTGACGCTGGCGCAGCTGGTCGAGCTGGATCTGATCCGCTACATCCCCTTCCCGGACGACCTGAAGGGACGCTACCAGAGCTACACGCAGGCCGACGTCACGCGTCTGCGCGCGGCGGGATTTCAGGCGCCCATGCGCGATGTGCGGACCGGCGTCACCGAATACGTGCGCTATTGGCGCGCCCGGAAATAAAGGCTCGCGGCGTCTCCGCATGAAAACCACCGCTCGCGGTGGTTTTTTTACGCCTGGCGGTTTGCCGGGGCGGATGTTTCCGTTCACTGCGCCGCCGCTGCCGGGCGGGCCGCCGGCATGATCTGAGCGTGGCGTGACAGCCGTTGCGCCAGACTCCAGGGAGGCCTTTCATGAATCCATTTCTTCAATCCGCCGCAGCCCGGCCTGCGCCCCGTGCGCGGTGGCGCAGGCAGCGCTCGCCCGCTGGTTCCGGCGCCCGGCCGCGGCCCTTGCGACAGGTCCTGGGCGTCTTGCTGGTGACGGCCGGCCTGGGCTTTGCCGCGCCGCTGGCGCACGCGCTCGACGTCAATCAAGCCAATGCTCAACAGCTCGAGGGTGTCCGGGGCATAGGCCCGCGCATGGCGGAGATCATCGTGAAGGAACGCGAGCGGGGCGGCAAGTTCGAGTCGCTGAACGACCTGGCTGAACGCGTGCGCGGCATTGGCCCGAAAAAGGCCCAGGCCCTGCAGGAGGCCGGCCTGCTGGTGGGCGGCGCCGGGGCTCAGGCCGGGCCGGGCGAGGCGGCGGCCAAGCCGGCGCAGGGCAGGGCGGCAGCGCCCAAGCCCGAGGCCAAGCCCGAATCCAGGCCGCCATCCTCCCAGCCTGCGGCCCGCGCCCGGCCCTGACTGCATCGGCTGGCGCGGGTAGCCCTGGCGGGAGCGCGGCCTTTGGCGCCGCGCGCCGCCGGGCGAGGTTATGATCGTCCGCATGACTACTACCTATCCCACTATCGAGCAAACCGTCGGCAACACGCCGCTGGTGCGCCTGCAGCGCATTCCTGGGGCCGCGGGCGCGGCCCGGGGCAATGTCATCCTGGCCAAGCTGGAGGGTAACAACCCCGCCGGCTCCGTGAAGGACCGTCCGGCCCTGTCGATGATCGCGCGCGCGGAAGAGCGCGGCGACATCAAGCCGGGCGACACCCTCATCGAGGCGACCAGCGGCAATACCGGCATTGCACTGGCCATGGCGGCCGCCATGCGCGGCTACCGCATGATCCTGATCATGCCGGACAATCTGTCGGTGGAGCGGCGCGCGGCCATGACGGCCTATGGCGCCGAGCTGATCCTGACGCCGGCGGACAAGGGCGGCATGGAGTACGCCCGCGACCTGGCTTCCGCCATGCAGGCGGACGGCCGCGGGCTGGTGCTGGACCAGTTCGCCAATCCCGACAACCCGCGCGCTCACATCGAGACCACCGGGCCGGAAATCTGGAACCAGACCGAAGGGCGCGTCACCCACTTCGTCAGCGCCATGGGCACCACAGGCACCATCATGGGCGTGTCGACCTACCTGAAGTCGCGCAATCCCGCGGTGCAGGTGGTGGGCGCGCAGCCCGCCGAAGGATCGTCGATCCCGGGCATACGCAAGTGGCCCGAAGCCTACCTGCCCAAGATCTTCGACCGCAGCCGGGTGGACGCCTACGAATCCATCGAGCAGGCGGAGGCCGAACAGATGGCGCGCCGGCTGGCGGCGGAAGAGGGCATCTTCGGCGGAATTTCGTCGGCGGGCGCGCTGGTTGCGGCCCTGCGCGTGGCCGAACGCGTTAACGATGCCACCATCGTGTTCATCGTTTGCGACCGCGGCGACCGCTATCTGTCCACGGGCGTTTTCAACTGAACGCCCCGCACCGAAGCAGCCCGGGCCCGCGAGCCCGGGTTTTTTTTCAGCGGCTCACGCGGGCCTCGATCTCGTTGGCCAGGTCTGCCACGGAAGTGGCGTAGAAGTAGCTGCGGTTGTACTTGGTGAGGGCGAAGAAGTTGGGCGTGCCGACGCGGTATTGCGCCGTGCCGCGGGCTTCCTCGACCAGATCGACCACGCCCAGCGGCTGGCTGCCCCAGCCGGCGGCCGACGCGCCCGGTTGCAAGCGGGCGCCCGCCGCCGTGAGCGTACCCCAGCTCTGCTTGGGTTCCAGCCCGCCGTCGACCAGCGCGGCAGGATCCGCGGGCAGCATCACCGGGGCGAACACCGGCAGGCCGCGCTGCCAGCCGTGCTGCGACAGGAAGCTGCCCACGGACATGATGGCGTCGCGCGTGTTGTTGCTCAGGTCGATATGGCCGTTGTCGTCGCCGTCCACTGCGTAATGCATGACGCTGGTAGGCATGAACTGGGGCATGCCGATGGCGCCCGCATAGGAGCCGCGCGTTTCCAGGTCCAGCTTGTCCTTCATGACCAGGGTCAGGAAATCCGCCAACTGGCCGCGGAACATGGTGGCGCGCTCGGGCTTGGCCGGGTCCGGATAGTCGAAGGCCAGCGTGGTCAGCGCGTCCAGCACGCGGAAATTGCCCATATTGCGGCCATACAGCGTTTCCACGCCGATGATGGAGGCGATCACGGGCGCCGGGACGCCGAAGCGCTGCGCCGCCTGGTTGAGCAGGTCGCGGTTATCGTTGTAGAACTCCACGCCCCAGCCGATGCGCTTGGGTTCGACGAAGCGCGAGCGGTAGGTGAGCCAGCTGCGCCAGATCTTCTTGCCCGGCGGCGACGGCGCGATCAGGCGCGCCACCGTGGCGTTGTAACGCGAACCGGCCAACGCTGCGACCATGGGATCCAGCGGCAGCTGGCGCTCGGTGGCCAGGTTTTCGACAAAGGAACGGACTTCAGGCCGCAGCGCGCCATTGGCGCCCAGCGCGGCAGGAGCGTCGTCCGCCAGTTCGGAGCCAGGTGTCGGCGCGCTGGGTCCGATACGGATGGGGGCCGGGGTTGATTCGGCGGCCGGCTGGCCGGCGGCGGTGTTGGTGGGGGCAGAGGGAGCGGTGGTGGAGCAGCCCGCCAGCAGGGCGGAAAGCGTTCCGAGTTGCAGTAAACGCCGACAGATGAACATAATCTTCCTTATGGAGACCATGTATCTTACCCACCCGGCATGCCGCTTGCATGAAATGGGCAGTTGGCATCCCGAAAGCCCCCAGAGGCTGGACGCCATCTCAGACCAGTTGCTAGCCAGCGGCTTGATGCCTTACCTGGATGACCGCCAGGCGCCGCAGGCATCCCGCCATGACATATTGCGGGTGCACACTGTCCAGTATCTGAACAGTTTGAGCGAACATTTGCCGGAGCAAGGGTATTTCCCTATCGATCCGGATACTCTGATGAATCCCCACACCTACGAGGCCGCCCTCTACGCGGCGGGCGCGGGCGTGGCGGCGGTGGACGCCGTGATGGGCGGGGAAGCCCGTACCGCGTTCTGCGCGGTGCGTCCTCCCGGGCATCACGCATGCCGTTCCCAGGCCATGGGATTCTGCTTTCTGAACAACGTCGCCATTGCAGCGCAGCATGCACTGGACTTCCATGGCCTGTCGCGCGTGGCCATCGTCGATTTCGATGTGCACCACGGCAATGGCACCGAAGATATCTTCGCCGGCGACGACCGGGTGCTGATGTGCAGCTTCTTCCAGCATCCCTTCTTTCCCAACAGCGGCACCGAGAATCCGGCCTCCAATATGCTGAACGTGCCGGTAGCCGCCTATACCGGAGGCGCCGCGGTCAAGACTATCGTGACGGATACCTGGCTGCCTGCGCTGGAGGCGCACCGGCCCGAACTGATTCTGGTCTCGGCGGGTTTCGACGCGCACCGCGAGGACGACATGGGCCAGATGGGGCTGGTCGAGGCCGACTACGCCTGGATAACCGAACAGCTCGTGGCGGTGGCCGAGCGCCACTGCCAGGGGCGGATCGTCAGCACGCTCGAGGGCGGTTACAACCTGTCAGCCCTGGGTCGCAGCGTGGTCGCGCATATACGAGCGCTTGCGAAGCTGTAGAATCAAGAAAAAATTGTGCAATGCGATCCCGGCACATGCCGGGTAATTATTTCCATTTGGAGGCAGCGGGATGAAGGTATTGGTACCT